>CAZJNB010000255.1:0-3177 GCA_964547385.1 uncultured bacterium | reverse complement strand
GGGGGGGGGGGGGGCCGGGGGCTAGCCGCCGCAGGCTACGCCGCCAACGCGGGCGCCGCGGCGATGGGCGTCGCCAACGCGGCGGCATGGGACATGAGGATGTCGCGGGCCCGCAAATCCCTCGATTGGGCCAGGCAGGCCGAGCTCGCGATAGCCCCGGCGGAGGCGGCCCGGCGGCGCCGCGAGGACCTGCCGCAAGTCGAGGCCGAGACGTGCACGATGTGCTCCAACCTCTGCGCGATGAAGCTCTCGGAGAAGGCGCTGGCCGATTAACCGGCGATACTGCGCAAACGCAAGCCGGCCCGCGGGCCGGCTTTTTTGGTATCGCCCAGGCGCCCTTCTTATCTCGCAGGTATTGGGTTTTCGGCGGCGCGTTCGGGGAAAAAGGCCGCCGCGGCCACTACGGCCATAAACGGCAACGCCGGGAAGTGGAAGCGGTCTTGGCCCAGAAAGACCAAGTAGACGCCGGTCAAGTATATCGGCCACAATAAGAGCGCCGCCGGCGGCCGGCGGGCCCCGCCCGCGAAAATCCGCCGCCGATACGCCACCAGCGCCAAGACGAACGCCACCCAGAACAACGCGTAATACGTCTGCGCGAGGCGGGCGCCGAAGCCGTAGGCCGCGGCGGCGGCGTCCCGGCCGTGGGCCGCCGCGGTCAGCTGAAATGCCGAGATGTCCGCGCCGTAGATATAGACGAACTTGGGAACCATCAACGCCAGGAACTGCGCCCGCGCGGTCCGGATATACCGCCAGCCGAGGGCGAAGCCGACGCGGTCGCGCGCCAGCTCGCCGGGCGTCATATAAACCGGGTTCGTCCGCGCCGTCGGGAAGTAATAGGCGCCGCTCGCGCGGGGGTTATTGCCGACCCACAAGTTGACGCCGCCGTTGGTAGTGAACGGGACGAACGCGCCGAAGAGGCGCGAATTGCGATACGCCCACGGCGCGATTACCGCGGCGGCGACCGCGGCGGCGAGCGCCGCCCGGGCCAAGGCCCGCCGCCACCCCCGCCGGCAAAGAACGTCGCACCCGAAGAATACGGCCGGGAGCAATACCACCGTGGGCACGACCAACGCGCCGACGCCCGCCAAGAAGCCGGCGGCCGCGGCCGCAAGCCAACCTCGCCACTTTATGATAAGCAAGGCCGTCAAGACCACGACCGCGGTTATGACGACCGGCGGAAACAGCCGCGCGGTATATCCCACTTGGCTCGGGCACAAGGCGATGAGGACCGCGGCGAGCCGCGCCGCGCCTTCGTCCACGAACTCCCGCGCCAACGGCAACACCAGCGTCGCCGTCGCCGCGCCCGAGAACGCCTGGAATATTAATACGACGATATGGTGAGGGCCGAAGAGTAAATAGAATAATGAGAGGAAGGCCGGATACCCCACCGCCCGGAACGCCGAAGGGACGCCGTCCTGGAGGTAGCCTTCGCCCGCGGCCAGGCTCCGGCCGAAGGCGTCGTATTCCGCCTCGTCCGAGAACGGCGGGCCGGCGCCGAGGGCGACGTAGCCGAGCCGGAGCGCCAACGCGACGGCGAAGATGCCCAACATCCACCGCCGGCCGCTCCCCCGCCCGAGCCAACGTCTCAGCCGCGCGAACGCGCCGAGCCGGAAGAAGCCGACGGCCCGAAGAAGGAAGAACGCCGCGGCCACCGCGGCGCCCCAACGGATTTGGTCGGCGATCGCGAACGCCGCGCCCACCGGCTCCGGCCGCGGCGTGAACGCCGTCAAAACCCGCGGGAGGTCCGGCCATCCCGCGGCGACCACGGCGAGCGCCGCGGCGGCGACGCCGTTATAAATAAGGTCGCGTAGGGCAACGCTTTTCACCGGTCTCGCCGGACGCCGCGCTTAGAACGTACTGCCGATATTGAAGTGGATTTGGCCCGAGTGGGCGGCGAGGCCGTAGCCGTAGTCGATGCCCAAAAGGCCCATCATCGGGATGTTGATGCGGACGCCGCCGCCGACGCCGGACTGCATATCCTGCAAGTTTATTTCGCCCAGCTCCCGCCAACAGAAGCCGGAATCCCAAAAAGCGATGAGGTGGAAGAACTCCTCCGATATCGGGATGCGGTATTCGAAGTTCGTGAAGAACATCGCCTTGCCGCCTTCGGGGTTCCCGTAGACGTCCCGCGGCCCTACTTCCCATTCGTCGTAGCCGCGGACGGTCGTCGCGCCGCCGAGGTAGAAACGCTCGTAGAGGGGAACGTCCTTCGTCCGGCCGTAACGTTCGATATAGCCGCCGCGCGCGCGAACCGCGAGGACCGTCTTCCACAAATATTTGAAATACCAGCTCGAGCCCATCGTGATACGCCAGAAATCGACGTCGCCGCCGAGGACGGACCCCGCCAGCTCGCCGGATATCTCGGTGTCCGAGCCGGCCTTCGGAAAGAACACGTTATCGCGGCTATCGCGCTCGACGCTCAACGTTGCCGACGACGTGTTCTTGCGCCCGAGCTCTCCCCCGACCCATCCCGGAAGTCGGCTCGGGTCGTAATAATTCGAGCGGACCTCCACCGACTCGAACTTGTAACTCGCGCGGCCGCGGACATATTCGCTTAGCGGCCGCCCGGCGGTAACGTTGCCGCCCAACCTCAGCTCGTCGTAATAGGGCCGGACCCGCGTAATATTATAGACGTCGAAAGAGCCCAACGTTTCGGTATCGAACATTTACGGCTCGGTGAAGCCCAGCGAGTATTGCGTCCGCCGGCGACCGAACTCCGTATTAAGGCGGAGCTCCTGGCCGCCGCCCTTGCATCTCCATATCCGGGGCAATTGCGACGCATCGAAGTTCCCCCACGTCAAGCTGAACGTCCCGACGAGGCCGTCGAGGGTGCTGTAGCCCGCGCCGAAGTTCACCTTCGCGATGTTCGCCTTCTCGACGACGTCGAGGGTAAGGTCCACTAAGCCCCGCTCGCGGTCGGCCACACGGATATCGGGATTGACCTCGTCGAAATACCCGAGATTGTGGAGCCGTTGGACCGAGCGGATGAGTCGGTCCTCCTTATAAATGTCGCCGGGAGAGAGGCGCATCTCCCGCCGGATGACCTTATCCTTGGTCGAGACGTTCCCGCCGATGTCGATAAGGCGGACGCGCGCCGGCCGGTCTTCCTTAATACGGACCGTAGCGCTTACGACCGCGGCGTCGTCGTCAATATCCTGCGCGGCCTCTATCACCGCG
>CAZJNB010000254.1:0-3179 GCA_964547385.1 uncultured bacterium | reverse complement strand
GCACGGACGTCGCGACGAAGAAGATGGTGGTGGCGCGTTAACGCCGGGGCGCCGAAAGGATTAAACGGTAACCGGTAAATAATACCCAGGAGGAAAATAGATGAAGATTAAATACCTGGTTATGGCGGCGGCCGCGGCGACTCTTCTCGTCATCCTTGCCTGTGAGGAAGCGCTTATCAATCCGAACTCGCAGGAGGATTGGACGAACGAGGGTTGGAAACGTTGGAAAGCGGGCGACTACCACGGCGCTGAGACGGCGTTCGGCAACGCTATTAAGGTGGACCCCTTCTACGCCGAGGCGTACGGCGGCCAGGGTTGGACGTACATCCGGCTGCAACAACCGGGCGACGCCGGCGACACCTTCGAAGACGCGATACTGTTGGCCGAACAAGGAGGTACGCCGCTGAGCACGCGTCAGCTTATCTATATGGGTGCCGCGACAGCGTTTGAAGCCGACGACGAATACGCGATATCGGCGGACCGGGGCCGGTATATGGCGAATAACCTCCTCGGGACGCCCTTTACGTTCAAAGCGGACACGAGCGTTACCGATTACGACCTATATATTATCCTATCGCTCGACTACTACGCGGTCGGCGATTCGACGAACTGCGTATGGGCGATTAATAAAATGCGTGCCCTTATCAACGAACAGCCCAACTACCAATTCCAAAACTGGCAGAAGACGACGCAGGAGATCGACCGCTTGGTCGGGCTCGACCCGAGCTAGGGGAGTTTTCCTTTGGATAGCGAGGGGCAGGGCGGCGACCCTGCCCCTTTTATAATAAGTAGCGGGAAAGGCATTGCGAGAAAAAGGCCGCATCCTCGTCGTGGACAACTCCGACCACCGTCAGGCGGGAGGGTGGTTCGCGGCATGTATCGGCGAGGACGCCTTAGTCGAGATACGGCCGCGGGAGAAACTTCCGGGAACGACGGCGGCTTGGCGCGCGGTAATACTTTCGGGTTCGGAGCGGTCCGTATTCGAGGATACACCTTGGCTCGAGGAAGAACTTTGCTTCGTGCGCCGCGTCGTGGATGCGGGGACGCCGCTGCTCGGCGTGTGCTTCGGCCACCAAGTTATATTCCGGGCCCTCTACGGCAAAGATGTCCTGACGCGGCGAGCGGCGCCGGAGGTGGGGTGGCCGGCGGTAAAACTACGAGGCGACGCCCTTTTCGAAGGCGTCGGCGATACGATTTATCCCTATAATTTTCACTTCGACGAAGTCGTGTCGGTTCCGAAAGGGTGGAGCGGCATAGCGGCTTCGGAAAGGTGTCAGGTTCACGCGGTTCGCCATCTCGCGCGGCCGGTCTTCGGCCTCCAATTCCACCCGGAGGTAACGCCCGCGGACGGTATCGCGAATATCTTACGTTATGGAGCGTTACTGTCGGCGCACGGTATTGATGCGGATACTCTCACGACTGCTGGCTACGGGCCGCGGCGCTATTACCCGGCGGTAATACGCAACTTTATTACGTCGAGCGGCGGCGTTTCGGCGTGAAATAATACTTGACGGGATGGCCCCGTATTAGTATGATAGCGCTGGCCGGAAAGTCGTAGGGGGCGAGCGTATATGAAAACCGCTAAATTTATCGCGGCCATAGTAGTTACTTTCGTCGTCGGTTATTATATCGGCTGTAGCGACGAGATGTTGCCCGCCGCCGAGACGCAACGGTACGTCTACGAGGTATCGGAGGCGAACGTCACGGGCGCCGGCGGCTACGTGGACGTTCCGGTGCTCCACGTAGGCGCCGCGGGCCAGGGCGGCCGGAGTATGCCCTTAGTCCTCGTCTACGGAAGCGGTCGCGGCGGGAACGATGTCTGGCAAATGTTGGTGAATGTCGAAGTATCGGAAGAGAAAGTGAAAGTGGACCCCCAAGAATACCCTTCCTATTACTACCGGGTAGTCGTATTACTATAAATATCGGCACGGACTCGGTGAATGGGAAACGGTTAAATACGTCCAGGGAAGGTAGCGTATGTTAAAAAGAACGCTAATTATAGCGATGGCGGTTGCGTTCACGGTGCCGGCGGCGTTCGCCGCGTGGCCTTGCGCGGCCGAAAATACGACCGTTTACAAGATCGACGCCGCGGTGAAGGCGGGCCGGTTGACCGCCGACGAAGCGTTAATGTATAAATTTATGGCGTTGTATAATAACTTCGCGGATAAATTACCGGCCGCTTATCGCGGCGAGTGGTACGCGCCCCGCGAAAATAGTTGCGGGACGCCCGTCGTGATGGATATTTGGCGCCGCTGGCCGAATATGGACCCGGCCGTAAAGGCGAAGCTCCAGCGCGAATGCGGCCTGGGCGAGACGCAGGAAAATCTCTTCGCGAACTACCGAACCTGTTGGTGGGGCGACTCGTCCTACGGCGGTTTTGAGACATTTACGTGGGATACGCCCGAAGGTCATTTTAAGCTCCACTATGTATTACGCGGCCCGAACGCGCTAAAAGACCAATCGGACGCCAACGGCAACGGGACGCCGGATATGGTGGAGTGGATGGGCGACGACCTCGAAATCGCTTATACGCAATACGTAGCCGATAAATGGTATTACCATCCGGACGCCCACGACCAAAAGTATTTGCCCCTCAAGGATTACTATCCGGAACTTAATTGGCCGGGGGATGAATACGACTACGGCGGCGACGACCGCTGGGACGGTTACCTCGGCCAGCTCACCGGCGGCGTCGGCGGCGTCGCCTACGGCGACCACGCCTTTACGGAAACGAGCCGCTCCGATTATTCCGGCTATATGAACTTCCGGAACGAATATAACGCCGGTTCCGGCGGCAGTTTCGGCGAGCCGGTCATTACCGCCCACGAGTTTATGCACGTCAACCAATTTATGATGGACATGGGGACGTCCAGTTGGTACTTGGAGGCGTCGGCGATGTGGGCCGAGGATACCGTATATCCGAACGCCGCCGACCCCCGCGGGCGGATGAGCGGGTACCTCGGGAAGCCCCTCCAATCCCTCGACCAGACGAGCGATGGCGGCTATATCGCTTGTATCATCAACTTCTTTCTCGAGGATTGGTGTTGGCGTCTGTGGCGGGCGCCCGATTGGAATCGGGTGCCGGGCGATTTAACGCCCCGGGAGGTCTGGCGTGCCGTCGCGGACGGCGACGATTGGTTCACCCAGGACCCGGACGTTCACCGGAGCCCGTTCGAGGC
>CAZJNB010000253.1:0-3216 GCA_964547385.1 uncultured bacterium | reverse complement strand
TCGCCGCCCGCGGCTTGCACAACGTCCGCGCCCACAATTTCCTCGGCGGCCCAAGCGCCGCCCTTCACAAGCACGCCCGGCACAAGTAGCTTTATCAGCTCGAGGGGGGTGTCGTCGTCGAAGACCGTTACATAATCTATTACGGCGAGCGCCGCGACTACTTCGGCCCGGGCAGCTGCGTCGTTGAACGGGCGGCCGGACCCTTTCGCAAGGCGGCGCGCCGAGCGGTCCGAGTTGACCGCGACGACGAGGGCGTCGCCGAGCGCCCGCGCCTCCTCCAGGTAACGGACGTGGCCTACGTGGAGGAGGTCGAAGACGCCGTTGGTGAAGACGACGCGCGCGCCGTGAGCCTTGAGGGCGTGCACCCGTTCGGCGAGCGCCGCGGCCGAAAGGATTTTGTCCTTGGCGTTCATCTCCTATGCCGGCCTATCTTTCGGCCGCGCCGCCGCTCATCGGCCCCATATCAACCACGAGACCCGTTTGCGCGCGGGCGTGAAGAACCACTTGACGAGCGACTTCCGGCGCGGCCGTCGGACCATCGTGAACTTTAACAGCGGCGGCGCCACGAACGTCGTGAGCGCCATAACCGTTACGACCGCGGCGAAGAGGTCACCCGAGACGATGCCCGCGCGGCGTCCGACCTCGGCGAAGATTAGGCCGACCTCGCCGCGCGGCGCCATCCCTATGCCGACCGCGGTAGAGTTGACGCGGCGGTCGAAGATTACGAAGCCCGCCACGGCCTTTCCAATCATCGCGATTACGAATAGGCTCCCGCCGACGATAAGAATAGCGTGGTTGGCGCTGTTGAACGGGTTGAAGTAGCGAATATCTACGTCCGCGCCGATTTTGACGAAGAAGATAGGGGTGAAGATATAGGCGAGCGGCTTGAGGTCCTTCGCAATAACCTCGAACTTATGGGTTCGCCCGAGGGCCAGGCCGGCGGCGAACGCCCCTACGATCGTCGCCGAGCCAGCCAGCTCCGCTCCCAGCGCCCACAGGAACGCGAACGCGACCGACGCCACGATGAGGGTCCCGCTCGTCCTCATCTTATCGACGACGCGAACGAGCCGCGGCGCGAAGACGGTGCCGACGACGATCGCCACGACGAAGAAACCCACCGCCAGGGCCGTTATCCAAATAACCTTCGCGACGCTCACTTCGCCCGCCAAGCCCAGGTCGCGGACGACGGCGAGTATTATCAGGCCGATGATGTCATCCACTACCGCGGCGCCCAGGATTATTTTCGCCTCTTTGGTGGCGAGTTTGCCGAGGTCGGTTAAGACCCTGACGGTGATGCCGACGCTCGTCGCCGTGAGCGCGGCCCCCAAGAATATCGCGACCAGGTTCGTATAGCCGAAGGCCACCGCGAAGACGTATCCGCCCACGAACGGTAACACCACACCGACCGCGGCGACCGCGAGCGAACGCCACCCCTCTTTCAGAAGTTCGCCCAGGTCGGTGGCGAGGCCGGTCTCGAAGAGGAGGATGATAACGCCCACGTCGGCGAGCAATACGATAACGTGGGCGTTGGGGTCGACGAGCTTGAGGCCGCCCACGCCCAGGACAACGCCCGCGGCCAACTCGCCCAGCACCGACGGCTGGCCGATACGGCCGACGAGCTCGGCAAAGAGCTTCGCGCCCACGAAGATAAGAATGAGCGCCAATAAGAAGTGTGTCAGGTCCATATCGTTTGGCTTACGCTGTTCCCGATTTTAATATCAAACATACCATATTTTCTCTCGCGGCGAAAGGGCGACCGTCCCTTACGTTAGCACGCGGAAGCGCGAAAACCCTTTACCGTCTTTATAGACCTCGATACGACTCGCG
The DNA here is from genome assembly GCA_964547385.1 of uncultured bacterium. Taxonomy (GTDB): domain Bacteria; phylum RBG-13-66-14; class B26-G2; order WVWN01; family WVWN01; genus CAZJNB01. The sequence continues at coordinate 1,389 of CAZJNB010000253.1, read as the reverse complement.
AACATTTCACGGACTTCGGCCAAATGGGAGATGACGAGGATTTTCTCGAAGTCGTCGCGCACGGCGCCGATTGCCGCGACCAACGCCGCGAGCCCTTCTTCATCCTGGGTCCCGAAGCCCTCGTCGATTACCAAGAACCTCAGCGGCACGCCGGCGCGCCGGGCCAGGAGTTTGGAAAGGCCGACGCGTAGCGAGAAATCCGCCCGAAAGGCTTCGCCGCCCGAGAACGACTCGTAGGGACGGGGGACGCCGTCCTCCCGGAGCGTAACGTCCAACGTCTCGGCGACGCCGCCGGTCTTCTTCTCTCGTTGCGTCTCGAGGCGAACCGTCGTGCGGCCGCCGCTCAGCCGCGCCAATACGTCGTTCGCGTCCTCTTCCAATTCGGCTAGGGCCTCTTCGGTCATTAGGGCCGGGATGCCGTCCGGCCCGAACGCCTCAGCCAAGTAACGGTCTATCGCGTGGGTACGGCGCTGGGGCGCGAGCACGGCCCGCACTTCGGCGAGGCGCGCGGCCGTAGCCGCTAACCGAGCGACTTCCGTCCGGGCCGCGCCGAGCTCTTCCGCGGTCCCGCGCGTAGCTTCGGCCGCTTCGCCTTCGGCCTCGGTCGCCGTCGCGACTTCGGCCCGGGCCTTCGCCAGCGCCGCGGCGACGTCGCCCTCCGCCGCCAGCGAGGCCTCGAGCTCCTCTTGGGCGGCGGCGTATTTCGCCGCTTCGCCCGCGGCTTTCTCTTCCCGCGCGTGGGCCGCGACCAGCCGTTCCTCCGCCACTTCCAGTTCGTGGTAGCGGCGTTCCGCCGGCGTAAGGGCCTCGACGTCGCGCCGGGTGGCGTCGAGAGCGGCGGGGTCGAACGCCAGCGCCGCGGCCTCTTGCTCGCGCCGGGCCAAGTCGCGCGTTTCGGCCGCGCTGAGGAAGTCGCCCGTGAGTGCCGCACGAAGTTCTGCGCGTGCGGCTCCGGCCTCGGCTCGCTCTCGCGTCTTTCGTTCCAATCCGCCTTGCGCCCGGACGGCCTCCTCGAGCCGATACCGGGCCGACCCCAGTTCCGCCAGTTCCTTTTCGGCCGCGGCGAGGGCCGCCGGTTGGAAACCGAGGGCGGACAGCCGTTCGCGCTCGGCGGCGACGCGTTCGGCGAACGGGGAGGAGGCGAGTTCGCGGGCCCGTCGTTCCGCCCGAGCGGCTTCGGCGGTGACGGCGTCCCGTTCGACGGTTTCGCGGTCAAGCGCCGCCAGCACCTGTTGTTTTTGGCCCCATTCTTCCGCGGCCGCGGCGAGGTGCCTTTTTACGTCGCCGAGACGGGCGGTACGGTTTCGCGCGCCGGCGAGGTCCCGCCGAAGGCTGTTCACGCGGGCGGCGAGCTTTTCGCCCGCGGCCTCTTCGACGGCTATCTCCTCC
>CAZJNB010000252.1:0-3243 GCA_964547385.1 uncultured bacterium | reverse complement strand
CGCCGGGCAGAGGGCGGCGAGCACGCAGTTACTACAACGTGGGCGTCGGGCCCGGCATACCTCCCGGCCGTGGCGGATGAGGTTTAGGTGAAGCTCCGCGGCGGCGCCCGGCGGGCAGGAGTCATCCCAAAATTCGTGAGTCGCGGCGGCGCCGGCGTTCGGCGGGACGAAGCCCAGGCGCTTCGTAATACGAAGAACGTGAGTATCGACGGCGAAGACGTCGCGCGCCAGCGAGAAGAGGAGGACGACGCGCGCGGTCTTGGCGCCGACGCCCGGGAGACGCTGTAACCAGGCGAGCGCCTCGGCGTCGGACATTTGTTTAAGGAAAGCCAGCGCCAAGCGGCCGCGGCGCTTTCTTATCTCGCGCAAGGTTCTTTTAATATATTTCGCTTTCACGTCCGCGAGGCCGCCGGCACGGATGGTTCGGGCGATGGTCCGGACGTCGGCCCGGGCGAGGGCTTCCCAGCTGGGGAAGCGCGCGCGGAGCGCGGCGAACGCCCGGCCGCTGTTGGCGTCGGTCGTGTTCTGGCTGAGGATAGTGAGGATGAGTTCGTCCAAAGGGGCGAGGCGACGCCGGGGCCCGGGCACGCCGTAGGCACGGCTAAGCCGGCGCCGGAGAGCGGCGACGCGCCGGCGGGTCTTCGCGTTCGTCGCGGCCACGGCCTGATAATAACACAAAAAGGGACCGGCTACGTGGTGCTAGCCGGAAAATAACCGCGGCTCAGGGCCCGAACGCGACTTCGAGCTTCGTCAACGCGCCGGCGGCGACGTCGACTTCCTCCTCGGGCGCGCCGACGACGCGTATCTTATGCCTGCCGGCCGGGAGGTCGGCGACAAGGAGGGGCGTTACGCCGGCGGCGGCGCCGTCGATATATACGTCCTGTCCCCGCGGCGACGACGTTACGAAGAAGAGAGTAGTCAACGTCGCGAAGTCGGTGCGTTCTATGCGGACGTGCGCCGGCGGGAACTCCGGCGGGACCGCGGCGGGCGGCGACAGCGGCCGGTTAATGACGGTAAAGCTGGAAGGCTCCGCCTTCGCGCGGAGGACGCCGTCCTCCTCGAACGTGAGCACGCCCTCGTACCAGACCTTATCGAACGCGTCTGTTATCTTCAAAAAATGCTCGCCGGCGGCGACGTCGCCGACGGTCGTCCGGTGTTCATTGAGCGGGATTTCGCCAACGCGGGCGCCGTCGAGGTAGATGAGGCACCATCCCTCGTCGCTTTGGACTTCGAGCGACGCGCCGAAAGTAGCGGCCGCGATCGCCGCGGCGGCGAAGGCCCAGGTTAATTTCCGAAACACAAGTCCTCCTGTCTCGTTATGGTGTTAATCTCATTCTATGATGATATGTAGTCGCGGTCGCGGCCTGATAATAACATAACGCGTGGCGTTTTGCGGTATCGGAAAAGCGCGGCGCGGAAACCTTGCTCCTTTCCCGCCACGATGTTATAGTAACGGCGAAGGTTTATGACACGCGTTGGTATTGGCTATGACGTTCACGCGTTGGCGGCCGGCGAGACCCTCGTCCTCGGCGGCGTCCGTATCCCCTACGAGAAGGGGCTCGTCGGCCATTCCGACGGCGACGTTCTCCTCCACGCGCTGATGGACGCGATGCTGGGCGCCGCGGCGCTCAAGGACATCGGCCACCAGTTCCCCGACGGCGACGTCCGCTTTCGGGGCGCCGACAGCGCGGCGCTACTCGCGGACGTCCGGGCGATGGTCGCCGGGGAGGGCCTACGCGTCGCGAACGTGGATACCGTCGTAATTGCCGAGCGGCCGCGGCTGGGAAAATATGTAGATAAGATACGCACGCGGATCGCCGAAGTCCTAACGGTGGACTTGGGCGCGGTGGCGGTGAAGGCCAAGACCAACGAGGGCTTCGGCTACATCGGCGAAGGGGAAGCTATCGCCGCCTGGGCGGCGGTAACGCTCGAGCCGCTCGACGGCTGAGGGAGTAGCGACGGCGGGGACGGTAAAGTATATCGAGCACACCGCCGACGCCGGCGTCGAGATAACCGCGGCCTCCCCCGAAGAGCTATTCGTCCTCGGCGCCCGGGCCCTCTATGGCCTCGTCCTCGACTACGATGCGGTAGCGGCGACGCTCGAGCGGCGGCTGGAGCTCTCCGCCGCGGACCTGGCCGAGCTCTTCCACAAGTGGCTCGTGGAACTGGTCTACCTGCTCGACGCCGAGGGTTTGGTCTTCCGGGAGTTCGCCCTCTCATTCGATGAGGGCGATACCCGCGTCGCCGCGACGCTCGGCGGCGAGAAGCTCGACGCGGCGCGCCATCGCCCCCACGGCGAAGTGAAGAACGTAACCTGGTGCGACTACGCCGTCGAGAGACGGGGCGACGGCACCCTCGTCGCCCGCGTAATCTTCGACCTTTAAAAGGTTTCCCCGAGAGAAGCCGCCCGCGCGGGCGGCCTTTTGGCGAAAGGGCGCACGGCGCCGCTTCCCCTTAACGGGAGGAAGTTTTAATCGGGCGTCTGCGCGGCTAAGTCGTTGACACCCCTCGGGCCTCGTGGTAAAATTCCCGCCGAGATGAAACCGCCCAAACAAAGGGATGTGTTACTTATTGTTTTGGCCGCGGCCGCCGCGGCGGCGATGGGCGGCCTATATCTGTTCATCAACCTTTACTACACCGACGGCTTCCTAACCCTCCCGCTCGACGACGCCTATATCTTCCTCCAATACGCGCGGAACTTCGCCGCGGGGCACCCGTTCGTCTACAACGTGGGCGACCCATCCACTACCGGCGCGACTTCGTACTTATATTTATTCGTCCTAACGGGCCTGGCGTTCGTCTTCCGCGGCCCGAACGCGTTGGTATGGGCCACGTTCATATTGAACGTCGCCTTCTACGGCGCGAGTATCTACCTCTTCGCGAAGACCGCGGGCCGCCTTTTCGCCGGACGCTTCGTCCTCCCGGCGACGTTAATATATATCACGTTCGGGCCGATAACGTTCCACGCGTTCACCGGGATGGACACGGGCCTTTTCATCCTCACCCTCCTCGCCGCGCTCTATACGTATCTATTATTCAGCGAATACGGCCGGGTCGTACCGTTCATTATCGCGCTCGGGGCGCTGACTTTAGCCCGGCCCGAGGGCATCATCGCCGCGGCGATCTTCGTAGCCTTAGCGCTCGTCGCCCGGCCGCCGGTCGTGGAGGGCACGCCGCTACCGCGCCGGCATTCGAAATGGTTCGTCCTACTCGGCTTGGTGCCGGTTCCGGCGTACTTCCTTC
>CAZJNB010000251.1:0-3271 GCA_964547385.1 uncultured bacterium | reverse complement strand
GAGCTCGCGGCGGACATCATCGACGACGGCGTCGTCCTCGCGGGCGGCGGCTCTCTCCTCCGCGGCCTGGACCAGGCGCTCAGCAAGGACACGAACCTCAACGTGCGGCTGGCGGAGAACCCGCTCACGTGTATCGTTATGGGGACGGGCGAGGTTTTGGAAGACCCCAAGAAATACGAGAAAGTGATAATTCGGGACGTGTAGCCGACCGTTGAGAAAATTAACCCCCGCGGCCCGCGGGGTTTTTTATTAGCTCGTCGCCGCCCTCGTTTTAGGAGATAATTTCGGCGATACGGTCCAGAAGTTCTCGTTTAACAAATGGTTTCGTGATGTAGTCGACGGCACCCTGCTGGAGGGCGAACATCTTGTCGTGAACTTCTCCCTTGGCGGTCAAGAGGATAACCGGGATGCCCTCCGTCTCCGGGTTGGACTGGAGGAGTTTCAAAACTTCCCAGCCGTCCACCATCGGCATCATAAGGTCGAGGAGGATAAGGTCCGGCTGGAAGTCGTAGACTTTTTCCAGACAGCTATCGCCGTTGGCGGCGGTCTCGACGGCGTAGCCGGCTTGCTCGAGGGTGAACGACACCACCGTCCGGATACTGTCGTCGTCGTCTACGACCAGCACTTTTTTCTCGGGCACTATGGCCTCCCGGCGAGTCGGCGGCGTATCCCTTAGCCGCCGTGGCAGTTGATGATCTTGGCCGGTTCGTGGGGGTAATGGGATTCGATTTCGGCGGTTTTCTTGGGCCGGGCGATATAGTAACCCTGGCCGTAATCCACGCCTAACTCGAGGAGCTTTTCGAATTCCGCCCGGGTCTCTATGCCCTCGGCGATGACGGAAGCGTTCACCCGGCGGGCCAATTGTTGGACGGTCGCGAGGAGTTCTTGTTTGACGCGGTCTTTATCGATGTCGCGGACGAGGACCATATCGAACTTCAGGAAGTCGGGCCTCAGGCGGGCGATGGTGTTGAGGCTCGCGTAGCCGGCGCCGGCGTCGTCGACGGCGATGCGGATGCCCTGGTCGCGGAAGCGACGGAGGGTGGCTTCCACCGCGGCGATGTTGCCGATGGCGGAACGTTCCGTAATCTCGAGCACGACCCGTTGGGGCGCGACGCCGGCGTCCTGGAAGAGGTGCTCGAGGGCGTCCTCGCGGGTGCCGAGGTCCTCGATCGTCCGGGGGTTGGTGTTGACGAAGAGCTGGGCCGGCCCGAGCCACCGCCGGGCGCCCGAGAACGCGCGCCGGCGACAGACGCGGTCAAGCTGGGTCGAGAGGTTGACGTCGTCCGCGAGGGCGAAGAGCATCTCCGCGCCCTCGATGCCGGCGCCGTCGGCCGCCGCCGAGAGGGCCTCGAAGCCGAAGATGGAGAGGTCGCTGAGCGAGACGATAGGCTGGTAGAGGATCTCTACTTCTTCGCGGACGATAATCCTTTTGAGGACTTCGCGCTGGCGGCGGGACTCGCTCTCGGCCTCCTCGATGGTGGAACGCCGGGCCTCGTCGATGGCGGCGTAGACCAGCCGCTCGGGCCGGGAGAAGGGGTTGGGCGTAATGCGCGCGGTAGCGGTATGGAAGTTGAGGTAGGGGTGGCCGCGGAGGAGTTCCGTTTGGCGCTCCGTCTCCAAGTACGTGGCCAGCTGCACCCGGAGCGACTCGAGTCGCTGGGGGCTGACCTCGTCGGGTTTATCTTCGGCGGAGGGGATTACGAATATCAAGAACTCGGAGCAATAGGCGTCGCGCGCGACGACGACGCCGTCTTTTTGGATGAAGGTTTGCTGGAAGGATTTGAGGACGGTGCCGACGTTGGCGAGGAAGTCGTCGTAGTATTGCCACCCGTAGAGGGCTTCGAGGTCGTCCGCGCGGGGTACGTGGGCGTAGAGCAGGCCCACGGCCCGGCGTTCTTCGAGGGCGCCGCGGATGTCGCCGATCTTCGCGGCCAACGTCGCGAGGCCGCTGGTTTTATCCGCCAACAGCGTCTGGAGGCGGAGGCGGAGGGTGCGCGCACTCGGCTCCTCGCTTGGGGACGGCGGCTGGTCTTCAGTTACCATCACACGCGGCGCCGGCTCGTAAGGCCCGCGGACGCCACTATAGATTAATATACGAAGGGCTCGCGCCGGTGTCAACCTAAAAGCGGCGGCGGACGGCGCGGGCGGGTTTTTATTGCTTTCGGGGCGGCGATTTCTTATAATCGCGCACGGAGCAAATATCGCAGGAGGATACCGAGATGAATATCAGGTTTATGAGTTGGCTGCTTGCGGCGGCGATGGCCGGAGCCCTTGGCGCGTACGCCGGCAACGGTCCTAGGGAAATAGCTGTCTTGGACTTCGCTGTTGCCGGGGAAGCGCCGCGGGAGGAGGGCGTGGACGTGGCCGATAACGTACGGCTTATGTTCCATAGCTCTTCGGAATACGAGGTCGAACAGTACGGGCGGATGAATAAGGCGGAGGCCGCGGCGCTCGACGCCGGTCTGGACCTCGCCGTTTTGACGGACGTCGTCCGCCTGGGCAAGGCGTTGGGCGATGACGCCGTAGTTACGGGTAAAATCGTGAAAGAGGAGGGCATCTATCACCTGAGCGTAGCGGTCAACGACGTAGGTGCCGCGGCGGTATTCGCCCGGGCGGACGCGGAGGGTGCCGACCTCCGCTCGTTGACGGAGACGTTGGTTCAGAAGCTGAGCGGCGCGGAGGCTTTCGGCGTGCTCTTCCCGGACGAGGTCCGGGAGCTCTCGCCCGAGGGGGAGAAAGAGACGCGCCGGGCAATCGCGTCCATCGCGGCGCCCGAAGAGCTTGCCCTTTATGATATTCTCTCGAGCCGCGGCAAGAGCATGCTGTTGGATAAGTTTTGGTTGCGCCGCGACCCGGACCCGGCGACGCCCGAGAACGAATACGAGGACGAGTTCTGGCGTCGCGTCGAATACGTGCAGGCGCATTTCTCCAACCCGGTTCACGAAGGTATTAGGACCGACCGCGGGAAAGTCTATTTGCGCTACGGTCCGCCCCAGGACGTTGAGGATTATTCCAGCGGCGCGGCCTCGCTTACCGGCCTGGAGAAAACTACCTGGTCGACGAAGCCGTATTACACGTGGAAATATTACGGCGGAAGCTATACGAGCGGGCCCCGAGCGCTCTTCGTTTTCCTGGACGAGGAGGGCGACGGCGAGTTCGAGATATTCGCTTCGACGGAGCCGGGTTACGGGAGACGCGTGGCCTCCTTCGCCGAGTTCGATATGAACCGGCTGGCGGTGGACGCCGAGGATACCACGGCCGCGGGCGAGAC
>CAZJNB010000250.1:0-3293 GCA_964547385.1 uncultured bacterium | reverse complement strand
AAGAACGCCGAGATAACCTTCCGAGCCCGGCGCACACAGCGCCGTCGCCGGACCACGAAATACCGTCTCCGTGGGCGTTACTATTCGGAGTTCATATTTATCCGGTAAAGCTATTCTACGTTCCCGCCTTTAAGATAGCAACGACGTCATCACAAGAGGCCAACCGCTTTACAACTAAGCGGCCGCGTACGCATATACCGAACAACGCGCCATAAACCCGGGCCCCCTCCCGGCCGGCGACCTCTACCGTTCGGACCTCCTCGACGCCGCGGCCTTCGAGCTCTTGCGCTACTTTAGCCGCGCCCCAGGCGCTCGCCGGACAGCTCGGGTGATACAAATATTCTATCCCCGCGGCGGCGCGCGCCGCCGGCCGCACGAACCTCGGCGCTTGCCGGGCGCCGTAATCTACCGCCAACAACACCCGCTCCCCGTCTTCATCGGCGACCTCGAAACCGAAGCCGTGGAAGAACGCCGCGGGCATATAGGACCAATCGGTAAAAGGCCCTTGGCCCCGCCACGCTACTATCGCGACGCCCGTCCGCCGCGTCCGCCCTTCGTGAATGGCGCTCTGGAGCAAGGCCGCGCCCACGCCCCGTCCCAGGTACGGCGGCATCACCCATAGGCAGTCGATAAATATATACCCCTCGCCCTCAACCGGGTAAAGTGTTTCGCCGACGGGTATATATTCGAGCAAGCCGACTACTAAGCCGTCCCCCAACATCGTTAGCTCGTCCCGGCTCAGCCGTTCCCCGCCGAACGTTATAGCCGCCGCCGGCGCCGGGTCGACCGCGAGTAAAACGGTCAAACCCTTGGGCGCCATCTCCTCCAGCCAATAGCGGCGACGTCGCCTTATCTCACCCGTTTCGTTGTCGTGGCCGCGGCCGGCGCAGAACGCGGCGACCTCATCAAACTCGGCTACTGCCGCCGGGCGGATTTTTATGCTTTTAGCCCCCATAATAATTACAGGCAAACGTAATATTAGCGGCCGCCGTCCGTTATTTTCTTCGCCGCGGCCACCGCCTCGTCGATGGTCCCGACGAGATAGAACGCCTGCTCGGGCAGTTCGTCGAACTCGCCGCTCGCCAGCCGCTCGAAGCCGTCGATGGTGTCGTCCAACTTAACGTAACGGCCCTCGCGGCCGGTGAACGCCTCGGCAACGAACATCGGCTGGCTGAGAAAACGTTGTATCCGGCGCGCCCGGCCGACGACGATCTTATCCTCGTCGGAAAGTTCGTCCATCCCGAGGATGGCGATGATGTCCTGGAGCTCGCGGTAGCGCTGGAGGATTTCCTGAACCCTACGCGCGACGCCGTAGTGGCGTTCGCCCACGACGCGCGGGTCCAAAATGCGCGAGGTGGAAGCAAGAGGGTCGACCGCCGGATAAAGGCCGAGCTCCACGATGTGGCGGCTCAGCGCCGTAACGGCGTCGAGGTGCGAGAACGTCGTCGCCGGCGCCGGGTCGGTGTAGTCGTCCGCCGGGACGTAAATCGCCTCGATGGCCGTAATGGAGCCGCGCTTCGTCGACGTAATGCGCTCTTGGAGCTCGCCCATCTCGGTGCCGAGGGTCGGCTGGTAACCCACCGCCGACGGCATCCGCCCCAACAACGTAGAGACCTCCGCGCCGGCCTGGACGAAGCGAAAGATATTATCTATGAAGAGGAGGATGTCTTTCCCCTCCGCGTCCCGGAAATGTTCCGCCAGCGTGAGCGCCGTCAACCCTACGCGGAAGCGGGCGCCCGGCGGCTCGTTCATCTGGCCGAAGACCATCGCTGTCTTATCGATCACGCCGGAGGCCTTCATCTCGAGCCAGAGGTCGTTCCCCTCGCGGGTGCGCTCGCCGACGCCGCCGAAGACGGAGTAACCGCCGTGCTCGGTCGCGATATTATGGATCATCTCCATAATAAGCACCGTCTTACCGACGCCGGCGCCGCCGAAGAGCCCCGTCTTACCGCCTTTGGAATAGGGCTCGAGGAGGTCGATGACCTTGATGCCGGTCTCGAACATCTCCGAGCTGGTATCCTGCTCGTCGAGGGGCGGCGCCGGCCGGTGAATCGACAGCCGTTCCGTAGCCTCGAGCGCCCCTTGTTCGTCGATGGGCTTGCCCGTAACGTCAATAACCCGCCCGAGCGTCGCCGCGCCGACCGGAACCGTTATAGGCCCGCCGGTATCGTACGCCGGGTCTCCGCGGACGAGGCCGGCGACCGGCCCGAGGGCAATACACCGCACCTGGTTCTCGCCCAAATCCTGCGCGACCTCAAGCGTTAGAACACCTTCTTCCCGACGCGGTATCTCGACCGCGTTATCTATTTGAGGTAACGTGTCGGCGTCGAACTCGATATCCACTACCGGCCCGATAATCTGAACGATTCTACCTTCTGCTCGCTTCGTCATAATCGCTGATAATTCCTCGCGTATCCGGTCCTAAAAAGGAAAGTCCAACATCATCGCGAGGCCGGCGAAGGCGTAGTCGAAACGCCGACCCCAATAAAACCTGCCGAACGCGAAAGTCCCGACGCCAACGCGGTTGACGGCGCCCGCGCCCACTTCCGCCAGGTTATACTGCTCGCTACCGAATACGCGCGCGTATTCGCCGAACAGACCTATCCCGAGCCACGGCAGCGCCGCGGCGATAGCGGTGCCCGCTTCCGGCCCGTCGTAATCGTTGCGATAGTCGAGGTCGACGCGGGCTACGTGTGTCCGGTCTCCCACCGCGCCCAGGAACTTACCCCGAACCGATAGTTTCCTGTATCCGACGAACGGCGCTACTTCCACCGGCGCCGCCGGCCGCCACCGATACCCGCCGCGATAATAAAGACTGCTATTGCGCCTGATGATCTTATCGGGCGGGTATTGGGCCGAATACGACCGTTCCACGTCGGGATTCCAGATACCCGCGAACCACCATCCGACCTTTGCCCATAGGCCCCGCCACGCCACGCCGCCCGCAACGTTGACTTGCGCTTGCTGATATTCGGACGGGAACGCGACGTCCGCACCGTTCTCGTCGGTCACGCCGCTTCGACCGTAACCGCCGATGCCGAGATATAGGTCCGTCAATATCGCGACGCGTGCCGGTTCCCGCCGTTTAAATATCGCGTAATTGAAGTCGGCGCGCTCGCGGTAAATAATCGCGATGATGGCGTCCAGGTCCTCGGCAAGCGGCACATCCGCCCGCAACTCCTCCGCGGTAACGGCGCCCGCGCCGCCCGGGCCCCCAAGAACAAGCCGTCGCAAATACGCCGCGAGCAACGCGACGTTTTCCCCCGAGACGCCGCCGGGAAAATTCTCCTTCG
>CAZJNB010000249.1:0-3314 GCA_964547385.1 uncultured bacterium | reverse complement strand
AATTATATACCACCCGGCGTGGTCGTAATGCGATTGGACGGCCCAAGGGCGCTTGCTCGCCTTACACTCCAGGGATTCCTCGGGCGAAGGGTGCTCGCCGCTACCCCTCTTTTTTAGATCGGGGAACTGCGTTTGGGCTTTGTCGAGGTGTCGCCGTTTTTCATAAACGCTGTTCGCGTCGAGGGCCTTAGTCGCGAATATGCCGACAAGGGCGCTAAAGACGTTCGCCTGCTCGAAGTAAACGTCGATTAAATCCGCAAGCTCCCGTTCAACGTACGCGACGGCCTTCTTTACGGCGACGATCGTCAAGCCGGGCGGTAACGCGACGGTCCGGTCGAAGTTACCGTTTTGGACCATTATTATTCCGCGGCGGCGTGTAGGAGATTAAAACGGGAATGGCCTTTTGCGCCATTTTAAAATATTCTTGGTTGACCTCTAATCCTACCGACCCTAAGCCACACGCCGCGGCCGCGGCGATCGTCGAACCGGACCCCATAAAGGGGTCGAGGATAATGCCTTTATTCAACGGTAGCGCGGCCGCGACCAATTGCCTTAGGAAATGTTGGGGTTTTAGTGAAGGGTGAGGGGCTAGTCGATGTTCCTCGCGCCGGGTGGGTGAAGAAAACACCAAATCCTTGAAAGGTTCTTCATCGGAGATCCGCCGTAAACCGCCGGTCCCCCACTTTCTGAGGTTATCCTGGACCCTCCCCTCGCAAGGTTTTCGAAATAAACCCCACGGTTCCCAACAGGACCTCGGCATAACGGATACGCCCGGGAACTCACGGTGCGCGTTCTTCGGCCGGTCGCCGCCCCGCAACGTCTGGACGACCCTAACGACTTCGCCGCGCTTCTCGAAGCCGACAGATATAAACGGTTCATAAACCAGGTACGAGACTAAAGGGTTCGTCGCGATAAAAACGTGGGCGCCGGGGACTAAAACAGGAAATAATTTTTCAGCGAAGTTTCCGAAAAAAGAACGCAACGCCTCCTTATCCCGTTTTTTAAGGACCGTAAAACGCGGTACCGGCCGCCGCTTACAGCCGTCAAAAGAAGGCGGGATGCGCCAAACGCCGCCCTGGCCGGTTTTCATCTTCGCGAGTTGCCCGGGCGTATATTCTACTAAGCCGTAAGGGGGGTCTGTAACGACGGCGTGGATAGAATTGGGCTCAGCTTCAGCCAACCACTCGAACGCGTCTACGAATAATATTTCGTATAAGCCTAAATCCCTCGGCTTCCTTTCGGCGCTTTCGCTTAGAGTCGCCGTATTCGCGTTACGTTTATTCAGAAGGGCCATCGCTTATAATCCTCTTATCCCAAATCATTATAAAGGACCATATCTAAGGCGTCAATACAAAAGAGCCGCCGGTCAACCGCCGGCGCTACCCCGGGTGCCAGCCGGCGGCGACCGTTTCCGACTCGCCGCCGGGGAGGCCGTCGAGGAGGGCGGCGCGGGTGAGGGTGGCCCGGCCGTATTTCTCGTTCAAGCAGTCCAGCGCCGCGGTCAGACGGTCACGCCGCTGTTCGAAGAGGTCCCCCGGCTTGCAGTGATACAACAGCATCGACGCCGAGACGCCGAGCATCCGGACGCCGCGGTCGCTCATATCCTCGGGCAGGAGCGGCCAGCCAGCCCGGAAGAGGTCCATCCCCTCGTCCACGTAGCGCCGGAGGCGGTGCGAGCGGCCTACGGTGTAGAAGTCCGGGTAGCGCGCGACCGCGTAGACACAGCGGCCGCAATACCCCTCGCCCCTAAGCCGCCGGCCCACGCGCTCGCACAGCCACAGGAACGTCCGCCGCAGCTCCGCCGGCTCGTAGATGTCGCGATTGAGCGTTATGGTGTTGCCGACGGAGCGGGCCTCCTCGTAGGCGTAGTGCGGCATCAGCGGCCGGCGATCTATCCCCCGGGCCATATCCCGTAAGACGTCGCCGATGATGCCGAAGCGGCCACGAAGGCGCGAGAGCCGCAGCCGGCCGAGCCGGCCGCAGGTGGTCGCGCCGAGGCGGCGGAGGTGCTCGCCCAGCTTGGCGCCGATGCCGGGGAGCTCCGTAACGGGGAGGTCCGATAGGAACGCGTCGAGCTGGGAGGGGCGCAGGACCGTCAGGCCGTTGGGCTTCTCGAGGCCCGCGGCCACCTTCGCGAGCATCTTGTTGGGCGCGACGCCCAGCGAGCACGGCAGGCCGAGCTCTTCTATTATCTCGCGCTGGAACGCCGCGGCGCACGCCCGCGGCGTCCCCCACCGGTGGAACGTCGCCGTAACGTCCAGCGCCAGCTCGTCGATGGACGAAATCTCGACGGCCGGCGTGTAGTGGTGGGCCCGGGTAACAACTTCGCGGAGGGCGTGGGTATATTTCGCGACGTCCGCGGCGACGACGACAGCGCCTGGGCATAGCCGCCGCGCCTCCTCGGAGGGCATCCCCGACTTCACGCCGAAGACGCGCGTCTCGTAGGAGCAGGCCGCGACGACGGAGCGGGCCTTCCGCGAGCCGACGACCAGGACCGGCTTGCCGCCAAGCCACGGCTTCGCCCGCCGCTCGACGTTGACGAAGAACGCGTTCATATCGAGGAAGATGATGACGCGCGGCCAGCGCTCGCCGTAGGCGACGGCGCTGGCGCCCAGGGCCGCGGGCCCGGGCCGCGCGCCGCCCAACAGCGGCCTGCCGTGCGCTAAGCCTGTCGTGGCGGCCCACATCTTTATCAACCTATATTAGAAAGGGGCCCGCAGGCCCCGACGCCTGACAAGTCCCCCCCCTCACTCCACATAGCTCCGCTCGAGGCGCCAGCTGAGGGCGCTCGCGTCGAAGGCCAGCTCGTAGACGGCGCCGCCCACCTTCACCGCGTAGTGGCGGACCTTGACGCCGCCGTCGCGCGCCAGCCAGCTATACGTCACGCGCTCGACGGCCAGCCGCCGGCCATCGTAGGCGAACCACACCGGCGCGAGCCGGCCGTCCGCCTCGAATATCGCGCCCACGCGGACGCGCTCGCCCAGGTCCACGACGTCCATCGCGCGCCGCCGGCTATTTATACCGCCGCATCACGCCCACGACGCGGCCTATCACCGCGACGTCCTCGTCCTCGCCGATGACCAGGTCCGCATACGCCGGGTTGGCGGCCCGCAGGATGACCTTGCCGCCGCGCAGATACATCCGCTTCACCGTCGCCTCGTCGCCCACCAGCGCCACCACCATCGCGCCGTTCGCCGCCACCGGCTGCGGCCTCACGATCACCAGGTCGCCCTCGACGATGTGCTCACCCTCCATGCTGTCGCCCTTGACGCGCAACAGAAAGTCGCCGTCCGCGGCCCCCAGCGAGCGGTCCA
>CAZJNB010000248.1:0-3329 GCA_964547385.1 uncultured bacterium | reverse complement strand
GCCGTTCCTAACGCGAACGCAGGCCCAGACGACGGGGTGGACGTCGTCGCGGGCGTCGAAGATGGGGGCCGTGCGCGGCGCCTCCCGCTCGCCCGCCGGCGGCGGGACCCGCGCCACCACCGCCTCGAGCAAGTCCGCGACGCCGGTCCCGTCCTTGGCCGAGACCATGACCGCGGCCGCGGCGTCCAGCCCCACCGCCTCCTCGATGGCCGCGCGCGTTACCGCGACGTCGGCCGCGGCCAGGTCTATCTTGTTTATCGCCGGCACGACGACGAGCTCGTTCTCGGCGGCCAGGACCGCGTTCGCGACGGTCTGGGCCTCGACGCCCTGGCTCGCGTCCACCAGCAGGACGGCCCCCTCGCAGGCGGCGAGGGACCGCGAGACCTCGTAGCTGAAGTCCACGTGCCCGGGCGTATCTATGATATTGAGGGTGTAGTCGCGGCCGTCGGCGGCCCGATACGTGAGCGTTACCGGGTGCATCTTGATGGTGATGCCGCGCTCGCGCTCCAGCGCCATCGCGTCGAGGTATTGCGCGCGCATCTGGCGCGGCGCGACCGCCGCGGCGAGCTCGAGGACGCGGTCCATCAGCGTCGTCTTGCCGTGGTCGATATGCGCGATTATCGAGAAGTTGCGCACGCGCCTTGGGCTCGGGTCTTCCATCATCGCCGGGGGGATTATACGGAAACGCCGCGGTTATTACAAGGGCCGTCGTTAAATATATTTGACAACCGGGGGCCAGTGTCTTAAGGTAGCGGCGAGTTAACCAATGAAAAAGCTGTTGCGGCGCGACGTGCGGCGTTATGCCGCGTTAGGCGCTACGCACAACCCACCAATATTCGAGGAGGTATACCCGTGAACGATGAACAACGCAAGGCCGGTTTCTTCTTCGGCGCTGAGGGCGACGATATCGTGGAGCAGTTCCGGGGCTTAGTGGAGCTCGCGCGGTGGTGCCTCGTCTTTTTACTGGCGGCGTACTCCCTATTGATACCGCTTTTCGGCATAATATTCGGGATAATCCTGATGAAGTTCGCCACCGTAACGAAGAACCGCCGCTTGGGTAAATTGTGCCTGATACTATCGCTCGTCTCCCTCGGCCTCTTCATCGCCTGCTGGCTTATTTGGTTAATTATGGCTCTCGTCGGCGGCGCCGCCAGTTTTATCCATTAGTATATCGTACGTCCGGCTCCGCAACGCCCCCTCCCCCCGCCGAACGCGCGCCCGGGCGGCGGAAGACGCACGAATCGGTTAGCAAGCGGGCCGGTAACGTTGTAGGAAAACACCAGAGGAACGCCCCGTATGGCGGACGCGAACGTACCCAAAGCGCTCCGGCGCTTTCTGAAAGAGGTCAACGTCGAGCTCGCGACCGAGAGGGCGAGCGAGCGCACGTACTACGTCGCGGTTAATAATCTCGTCGAAGGGAGCGCCGAGAACGTAACGGCGCATATAGAGCAGACCGGCGCCGCCGAGAAGCCCGACCTCGCCGTCGACCGCGGCAAAAACCGCATCGGCGTCATCGAAGTAAAAAGGCTTGCTACGGACCTCGCCGGAATCGAGGCCGCCGCGGCCGCGGGCAAAAGCGACCACAACGCGGCGCAGTTCCGCGATTACCTCGCCGAATACGACAACCTCCTCTATACAAACTTAGTCGAGTGGCGGCTTTACCGACGGCACGACGCCGCGGCGGCCCGGAGCGCGGTCTTAGGCCACGTCGGCGCCGACGGGAAGCTACACCTGAGCAAAGAAGGTGCCGGCGACTTCGAGCAACTGGTAACCGTATTCCTCGCGGCCCACCCCGAAGAGAAACGCACCGCCAAAGGCCTCGCCGGAGAGATGGCGCGGCTTACAAAGGTCCTCGACGCCGACACCCGACGGGCCTTGTCCGACGGCGATAGATACCTCCAGAGCCTGTTCGACGTATTCCAGGAGGAGCTTATCCACGGCCTCCGGGCCGACGAGTTCGCCGATATGTACGCGCAGACCGTCGCCTACGGCCTCTTTACCGCACGCATCCTCCAGGGCGGCGCGGGCGACTTCAACCGGCGCGTCGCCGGCGACCTATTGCCGAAGACCAACCCGTTCCTGCGGCGCGTCTTCAAGTCGCTGGTGGACAATGATAATATGCCCGACGCGCTGATGGCTACCGTCGAAGACTTGGCCCAGCTCATCGCCGCGGCGGATATGGCCGCGATAGCCGAGGAGCTGGCGCGCTTCGGCGAGCGCCGGCGCAAGGGCGAGGAGGTAGTCGAGCACGACCCGGTCATATACTTCTACGAGCACTTCCTCCGCGCCTACGACCCCAAGAAGGCCCGCCAGCGCGGCGTCTACTACACGCCGCTCCCCGTCGTGAGCTACATCGTCCGCTCCATAGACGAACTGCTCAAGAGCGACTTTGACAAACCGCTCGGCCTCGCGGACCAGAACGTCGTCATCCTCGACCCGGCCTGCGGCACCGGGACCTTCCTCTACGAAGTCGTCCGCCTTATCCACGAGCGCCTCGCCGCGCGCGGCCGCGCCTACTGGAACGAATATGTCCCCGGCCTTCTGGGGCGCCTCTTCGGCTTCGAGCTGTTGATGGCGCCCTACACCATCGCCCACCTCAAAGTCGCCGAGCAGTTGCGGGATACCGGGTACGAATTCAAAGAAAGTCAACGGCTCGGTATTTACCTAACGAACACCCTCGAGGAGGCCGAACAGCACGTCGAACAGAAAATGCTCCCGGGTATTATGGGAGCGATTTCGCGGGAGAAGGAGTTGGCGGACGGCGTCAAGGCCGAGAAGCCCGTGATGGTAGTCTTGGGAAATCCGCCGTACGCCGGGCACTCGGCGAATACCAGCTGGAAAATCGTCAAAGGAAAAAAGAAAGAACGGAATTTCATAGGTACGCTATTAAACGATTATTATTTCCTGGACGGCGAGCCGCTCGGCGAGCGTAATCCGAAATGGCTCCAGGACGACTACGTGAAGTTCCTCCGCTGGGCGCAGTGGCGGATAGCCAAGGAGCGGCGGGGTATCGTCGGGATGATTACGAACCACGGCTACCTCGACAACCCGACGTTCCGGGGAATGCGCCAGAACCTGATGGCCTCGTTCGATGAGTTGTTTTTATACGACCTCCACGGCAACGCGAAGAAGAAGGAGCGCGCGCCCGACGGCGGCAAGGACGAGAACGTCTTCGACATCCAGCAGGGCGTCGCCGTCGCGTTGTTCACTAAAGGAGCGGGGGTCCGGGGTGTTAAAAGCGCGGACCTATACGGCTTAAGGCGCGGTAAGTACGCGGCCCTCGCCGCCGGCGACGTTGCGGCAACCGAATGGACACCGATTGAACCAGC
>CAZJNB010000247.1:0-3359 GCA_964547385.1 uncultured bacterium | reverse complement strand
GCTACCGCGGCGTTCAACCCCTCGACCTTACTCGCCCAAACGCGCGCGAGGCCGCCCAAGAAAGCGCCGGCGATATAGGCGACGAATACTATCAGCGCGGCGAAAAGGATACGCGGTAAATAGAGTAAGACGTAATCGAAAGCGCGGGAGAGCAATTCAACGCCCAAAATATCCGCGCAGAAATCCAAGAACAAAATCAATACCCCCCACCAGACTACCCGCCGGACTACTTCGGCCGCGGAATATTTAATATCACCCTTCGCGAGGGCGCCGAAGCCCAGCTGGCCCGCCCTCTTCTCCAACGGCAGCGCGAGGAAGATACGCCGCGCGAGCCGGGAAAATATTAGCGCTATGACAAGGCCGACGACGAAAACGAACGCCGCGGCGAGCAATACCGGAACGTGCGCCGCCAAAGAGCTTAGGGCATCGACGAACGGCTGAACCACGTTGTCATTAAAAAACGTTCCCATATCTTACGACGCCGCCCCCGCGAGTAAACGTTGGAGACGTCCCCGGCGAACCGGTAAATACTTCTTGATAATGACGACGGTGTTGTCCACCCGTTCGGCAACCTCCTCCGGGACCGATTTGAAAAGGAGCTGTTCCCACGCGCCGCCCTTACGCGCGCCCATAACGACGAGGTCGCCCGGGCGGACATCCCCGATTACCGCCTCCGTAACGTCGTCGGCGTATATTACCTCGCGCTCGAGGCCGTGCCGACTTTCGACATCCCCCAATACGTCGTCGATGACCTTACGGCCGCTTACCGTCGGGAAGCCAAAGTCGTCGGTCGCGCCCGCAACGGTAACGACCCGCAACGACGCGTCGAAGCGGTCCGCGAACGCCGGCGCCAATTCCGCGGCGAGCCGCGAGTTGGCGCTCGACGAGACCGTAACGAGGATGCGGCTCACGTCCGTAATACCCGCCGGCCCGGGCGTTACTACCGCGACGTCGCACGGCGCATTATCGATAACCGCGTCTATAACCGTCGCGAGCATACGGTCGCCTAACGTTCGCTGCGGCGCCCGGCCCATAACAAGGAAGTTGCAGTGTTCTTCGCGCGCCGTCTCCAAGATGCCGTGGGACAGCCGGTGCGCGATCTTTATCATACGCTTGACGTGCGTTACGCCCTCCTTCGCCGCGAGCTTCTCCGCCAACACGAGTTGCGGCCTACGTTCGCCGGCGCGCGCCACGCCGCGCTCGAGGGGAACGTAATACGGAATCTCTACCACCGACAGGAACAATATCTCGCCGTCGAATTTCTTCGCGATCGCCGCGGCGACCGTTACGATATCCTTCATCGTGTCCGGGTTGCCGATGGGGACTAAAATTTTATATTCCTTCCGCGCCTGTTTCGCCATCAGGTAACGAATGACGCGCTCGTGCTCTAATGTCCGCTTGGCCCCCTTCGCATACGCGAGGTAGACTAAGCCGCCGACCGCGAGGTAGCTTATCCCCAATAGATACGTAATCCCGTCCATAAAGAGCATCATTATGAGGTTGAAGGTGATGCCGAGCACCGGGATAGCGTAGCCGAAGGGGATGCGGAACGGCCTCTTCAACTCGGGCCGCCGTCGCCTGAGCATTATCACCGACAGGTTTATTATGACGAGGGCGAATAAGAGGCAGAAGTTCGTCAGGTGGGCGACGAAACGGACGTTCCCGGCCGCGGCGATGATGATCGCCAACGCCGAGGTCGCGACGATCGCCCAGTGCGGCGTCCGGAAACGCGCGTTGATCCGCGCGAGCAAGCCGGGCATAAAGCCGTCCCGGGCGATAGCGTACGTCGCCCGCGACGTCGTGAGAACCGCGGCGTTGAGCGCCGAGACGGTCGACATCACCCCCGCGACCAGGACGAAGAAGAGGCCGTAACTGCCGAGGACGCTCCGGGCGATGATGACCAACGGCGCCCCGGAGCCGCCCAACTTCCTATAATCGACAATACCCACCGAGACCATTACCACCAATACGTAGATGATCGTCGGTATCAACAGCGACAGCAGAATCGCCCGGGGGACGTTGCGCTCGGGGTTTTTTATCTCCTCCGCGGCGTTGGAAATCTGCTCGAAACCGAAGAACGATATGTAAATAAGCGAGGTCGCGGTGAGGACGCCGGCGACGCCGAAGGGCGCGAAGTTATCGAAGCGCCCCCAATCTACATACCGGAAGCACACGGCGACGAAGACGATAAGGATTATAACCTTCCCAATCGTGAATAGGTTCTGCGTCTGGCCGGCTTCCTTCGTCCCCTTGATGTTCAAGAGCGCCAGGAGAATGATAATCGCCGCGGCGACCACCGCCTTGTTCAGGCCGTAGGGTAGCGCCATCGCGACCAGCGGGTTGAAGTGCTCCGCGAAGCCGATGGCGTAGAGCGCCGCGGAGACCACCAGCCCGAAGACCATAGCCCAGCCGGTGATGAACGCGGTGAAGCCGCCGATGGCCTCGTTGACGAAGGTGTAGCCACCGCCCGCGACCGGTATCGCCGCGGCCAGCTCGCAGTAGCTGAGCGCGGTGAAGAGCGTCATCACCCCTACGATGAGATATGACACCGTCGCCGCCGGCCCGGCGGTCCCGGCGGCCAGCCCCGAGAGGATGAAGATGCCGGCGCCGATCATCGCGCCGACGCCCAGCATCGTCGCGGTGAGCAGGCCCAGCGAGCGGCTTAGCTTTACCTCGCCCTCTTCGCCCACCAGCGGAACGCGCTCTGCTATCCTGTTCTTCACCATACGCTCACTTGCCGGAATTATAATAAACGCCCCCGAAAAAACAAGCGAAATCGGCCCGCCGCAGCTGCGGCTTAGGGTCCACTCCGGAAGCCCCTACCGAAGGCAAAAGGCCGCCCCCCCGAGCGGCCTTTCACGTTTCGTAGTTATTAGGTTCAGCTAACGCTTATCGGTCCGCTCGACGCGGAGGTAGAAGTTGGGCTCCGCGGGCGTGCCCCAGATGCGGAGCTCGGCGACGCCCACGCCCGCGTAACCTACCCGCACCTCCCCCACGAACATATCCACGAGGTTCTGGAGCGTCATATTCTCCGAGCGGAACGTTACGTCGAGGTAGACCTTGCTCGCGCGGCCGCCGAAGCGCCACCGCGCCTCCGCGGCCCGGCACGAGCCTTCGTCGAAGGTGAGCGCCGCGTTGTGGAGGGTGAACCGTACGTTCACGTCGTCGAGGGTGAAGCGGACGCTATCGGGCGCGAGGACGAGGCGGCCGTCTTTCAAGCGACCCGTCGCCCGGTGGTCGAAGCGGCCCTCCCGCCACGTCAGCACGCCCGCGAGAGAGAGGGTCCCCTCAACTTCCAACAGGTAACGCGGCTTCCCTCCCAAGGCGACGAGATGCTCCGCCGCGACCGCGGCGACGTC
>CAZJNB010000246.1:0-3400 GCA_964547385.1 uncultured bacterium | reverse complement strand
ACGAGCCGTTCCTGCTTGGTCAGATAGAACACGGCGCGGTCGGAGAGAACCGCCCTTAGAAGGCCAGGTTGATGAAGCCGAGTTTCCCGGCCAACCACGCGAGCTTATTAAATAAGATGATGTGGCCGAACTCGATGAGCAGGATGCCGCCGATGATTTCTATCGTCCGGAAGTGCCGTTTAATCCGTTGGAACGCGGAAAGGAACGTGTTGACGGCGACCGCGGCGGCGAGGAACGGGATCGCGAGCCCGAGCGAATAAACCAATAAGAGGAAAAAACCCTGCCCTACGGTATTCTGGTTGCTCGCGAGGAAAAGAAGGCCGGCCAGAAAAGGCCCGATACACGGCGTCCACCCGAACGCAAACGCGACGCCGACGACGAAGGTCCCCAGCAAGCCCCAGCGCCCTTTCTTCCCCTCGAAACGTTTCTCGCTGAGGAGGAACTTCAAGCGGATAATGCCGGTCATATGGAAGCCGAAAACGATGAGGACGATACCCGCGACTTGGTTGAAGAGCATCTTGTGAGTTTGGAGCCAGGCGCCGAGCTGGGTCGCGGTAACGCCCATCGCGAGAAAGACGGTGGTGAAGCCGAGGCAAAAGACCGCGGCGCTCCCCAACGTCGCGAGTATAACCTGGGCGCGCCGCTCCTTCCCGGTCAACTCCTCGAAAGTACGGCCCGAGATGTAGCTCAAATACGCCGGCACCAGCGGCAGCACGCACGGCGAAAGGAAACTCAACAGGCCGAAGAGGAGCGCCAAGCCCATACTACCCAAAGAAAGATTAGCTTCCATACGTTCTCCCGGCGTTAATCGTTAAAGGCCGTCATCGCCCGCGCGGCGCCTTCGCCCAACCAGCACGCCACCGCCGCGGCGGCCCGTGCGACCGCGTCTTCTATTACGTCGAGCTCTCCGGGCTCGAAAGGCGCGAGGACGTAGGCCGCAGCGTCGCCGTCTTCGGGCGCGCCGACGCCTATACGAAGGCGGGCGAAGTCTTCGGTCCCGAGTTCGTCTATTACCGATTGGAGGCCCTTATGGCCCCCCGACGAGCCCTTTTCGCGCATACGGATCTTAGCCGTCGGTAGCGCGATGTCGTCGGCAATAACCAATATGTGCCCGAGGTCCAGCTTGAGCTCTTGCCGTGCCGCGGCGACGGACCACCCCGAGCGGTTCATATAAACGCGCGGTTTTATGAGCCACGCCGCCCGGGCCGAGATACTCCCCTTGCCGCACGTCGCCTGGAAGCGACGCCGCCACAACCGGACCCGGTGGCGTCGGGCCAAGAGGTCGACGACCATCGCGCCGACGTTGTGGCGGATGCCGGCGAGGCGGCGCACCGGGTTACCGAGGCCGAAGATCGCGAAGGTTTCGGCGGCCGTGGGCCCTCCCGCCAAGGATGAGAGTTACCGTTCCGACGGCCTTTCTTCGGTCGGCGGCGCTTCGGCCGGCCCTTCGCCTTCCGCGGTTTCCGCTTCCGCCGCGGCGGCGGCGGCCGCGGCGGCGGCGGCCTCTTCCTCTTCCCGCGCCAAAGCGAGCGCGGCCCGCGGCGCCTTCACAACTACGATAGCCGTGTCCGTGGCGTCGAGGAAGGTAACGCCCTTCGGCACCGGGACATCGCTCAGGTGGAGCGTTTGCCCGAGCGCGAGCGAAGTAATGTCGACTTCGAGCTGTTCCGGGATGTCGTCGGGCAAACACTCGACGTTCACCTCGCGGCTCAGGTGCTCGGCGACGCCGCCCTCGGCCTCCCCTTGCGCCCGACCCGTCGTTACGAGCGGGACCATAACGCGGAGCGGCTTCCCGGCCGTTATACGGAGGAAATCCACGTGCAGGAGGTCGTCGCCCAGCGCGTCGTATTGCGTCTCTTTGACGATAGCGAGGGTATCGCCGCCGTCGCCCCCGGCTTTCAGGTTAACAATACCCTTGGCGGCCCCGGCCCGGAGCGCGGCGCGTACGTCCTTTACCTCAACGGCGACGCTTTCCGTCGGCTTACCCGCGCCGTAGATGACGGCGGGGATAAAGCCGGCCCGCCGCATCGCTCGGGGCTTCCCGCTTCCGCCTTCGCCGCGGGGCGTTACTTTGATAACTACGCGTTTCATATTAACTCACCAGTTTCCGCGCGTTCCGGGCGCGGCCCAGCCCTCAGCCGAGTTGCGGCGCTAATGCCCGGCCGCCCAGAAGGTGAATGTGGAGGTGGGGTACGAGCTGGCCGCCGTCGGCGCCGATGTTAACCACCAGGCGGTAACCTGACACCGCCACGCCTAAACTCCGGGCGACCTCGCTCGCGACTAAAAGCATATGCCCGATCAGTTGCTCGTCCTCGGCCGAGAGGTGCTCGACGCTCTCGATATGTTTTTTAGATACGATGAGCGCGTGGGTGGGAGCTACCGGCATCTGGTCCGCAAACGCGATGACGTCGTCATCCTGATAGTAGACCTTCGCCGGGAGCTCGCCGGCCACGATGTCGCAAAATACGCAATCCCCCATAACTCTACGCTCCCCTCAGGGGCGAGCCCTCGGGCCCAGGTCGCCGGCGGCGTGTAATATCAGTGCGCAGGCGACCGGGCCGGCAAGCTCCGTCCGCAGGCGCCGCGGCCCGAGGTCGAGCGAACGAAACCCGATCTCGCCCGCGTGTTGGAGCTCGGCCGGCTCCAGCCCCCCCTCCGGCCCTACCATCACCAAGATACGGCTCGCCCGCGGCCGACGCCCGCTTAACGCCGTCGCAAGCGGCTCAGCCGCGGCGGCCGGACGGCATAAAAACGCCAAGTCGTATTTATGCGCGGCGCGCAGCGCCTCCCCGAAAGGCATCGGCCCGACGACGTTCGGCACCACGGACCGGAGCGACTGCTTGGCCGCGGCGGCGGCGACCGCGCTTAGATGCGCCTGTTCCCGCGCGGTCAACGTCCGCGCTCGCGCCCGGGCGCTCACAAACAGCAAAAAATCCCACACACCCAAGGCCGTCGCCTGGCTAATTACCGCGGCGAGGTTCGCCGGCTTGGTCAGTGCTTGAGCAAGCGTTATCTGGGTCGCCGGCTCGCGCGTCCGCCGCGTCGTCCGCGCCACTTTGCCGATAAGGCCGTCGGCGGTTAGTATCTGGACTACGGCCTCATATTCGGCGCCGCGGCCATCGA
The DNA here is from genome assembly GCA_964547385.1 of uncultured bacterium. Taxonomy (GTDB): domain Bacteria; phylum RBG-13-66-14; class B26-G2; order WVWN01; family WVWN01; genus CAZJNB01. Next base: position 277 of record CAZJNB010000246.1, on the reverse strand, counting down.
TGGCGACGAAACGGTCCCCCCGCGCGAGGTGGACGACGTTCTTCGCGTGATGCCCCTCGGCGCCCCGCAAGCGGACGATGCCGTCGCGGACATCGCCGGCCTCGACGAGGAAACGGGGCGGCGGTTCGCCGCCGGCCCGCGCTTCTTCGGCGGAACGCTTCGGGTAATCTACCATATAATTCGCCCGGGCGCAACTACGTTGCGTCCGGCTCCTCCTCGGGGGCCAGGAGCTCCCGCAATTTATAGAGGGCCTCGAAAGCCGCGCGGGGCGTCATCC
>CAZJNB010000245.1:0-3401 GCA_964547385.1 uncultured bacterium | reverse complement strand
GCGATTCGAGCGGCGCGCGCGCGCGGGCGAACCGTTTCGCTACCTCGTTCCGTCCCCGGTCTACGAGTATATCGCCCGCGCCGGCCTCTACCGATGACGGCGCCGAACGACGACATCGGACAACTTGTTTTTAAGCTTAAGAGGGCCGGCGATTTAGAATCGGCCCTTGCGCGTATACTCTCTCCCGGGCGGCTGGGGCACGCCCGGGGCGCGGCCCGGCTCGCCGTAGAGCTCGGGCGTCGCTTCGGCCATCCGGCGCCCGAATTCCTACGGCGCGCCGCCCTCCTTCACGATGTCGGTAAAACTTTGGCGCCGGCGGCCTATACGCGTATAAGCGAATGGCGCGGGTGGCCGCCCGACGACGACGAGCGAGGGGCCGGGCCGGCGCTTCTCCACGCCCCGGCCGGCGCGGTAGTAGCGGCCGGTCTCGGCTTGGCGCCTACGGGCGTGGCGGCTATCCGTTTTCACGTTACGGGCCGGGCGGGCCTGAGCCTAACTGATAAGATAATAATGGCCGCGGACGCCGCGGAGGAGACCCGGCGTTATCGTTGGGCGGCCGGGGCCCGGGACGCGTTGGAGAGCTCGCTCGAGCTCGCCGTCGCGTTCTGGCTTGTCGTCAAAGTGGGATTTGTCCGGCGCTCGGGCAAACCTATTCACCCGCGCGCGGCGCGGACGCTCGCGTCGTTCGACGATGACCTTGTGGCCGAGGCCGAAACGCGCGCCGCTCTTTTCATTTAGGTGGGGCGTTATGCGGCGCGTCCGGCTCGGCGGAAGAAGGCCGCGAGGTCGTCGCGCGCGACGGCGCCGAACGCTAAAGCGGCGGCCCCGTATACAGCCGCGAGGATAACTATTTCCGCATAGAGAGGCAGGTTCCGCGTAAAGAACATCGCGCCGGCCATCGCCGCGAGCGGGAGGGCGAGGCGCCATAGGTTGCGGAAAAGGCGAAGGGGCCCGAGCCATATGCGGAGCAGGATTTGGCGGGCGATGTTTTGGGTGAACTCGGTAAGGAGGAAAGAGGCGGCGGCGCCGAGTGGGCCCCAGAGGGGGATGAGGATAAGGTTGGCGGCGGCGTTCACCGCCGCGGCGCCTGCGGTGACGCCGGTGTTAGCGCGCTCCCGGCGGATCGCGTTCAACGCGACCGCGTAGGGATAAGTGATGAATACGAAAGGCAGTGTTAACGCCAGGATCGCCAGGACCGGGGCCGCGCCGGCGTATTTATCGCCGTAGACGAGAGCGATGACCGGCCGCGCGCGTAGGGAGAGGAACAACGCCGCCGGCGCCGCCAGGAGGGTGAGGTAGCGGATGGAACGTATCGCCGGCGCGCGGGGGTCGGCCGCGCCTGCGGCGAGACGGGAGAGATAAGGGTAGAGCGCTTGGGTGAGGGCGGAGGGGATGAAAAACAGGAACGTTACGAGCTTGGCCGCGGCCGCGTAGAGGCCGGTCGCGGCGTCGCCCGCGAAGAACGATAACAGTGAATAATGTAGTTGCATATAGACCGTTATGAAGATGCCGCTCAAACCGAAGGGAAGGCTTTGCCACAACAACTTCGGGAAGTAACCGGCTTTTACCGGTGTGAAGCGGATACCCAAACGCCATGTAACGGCGGCGAAAGCGAGCGCCGCGGCAAACGCCTCTACGGCCAAGAATCCCCACAGGATGCCGCGGGCGCCCCCTCCGGCCAGGACGATGCCGATGCCGACCGCGGCGTTTAGCGTACTCCGCAACACGCCCAACGCCAATATATACGACATACGCTCGTAGGCGTAGAAGAAAGCTACGAAGACCGTCTCCACGCCGGCTACGAAACTCGTCGTCAACGCCGCGGCGAGGACGAGTTCCTGGACCGCGGTGGGTTTACCGCTTAGGCCGATCGTCATCGCGGTAAGGCCGGTTACGAGGATACCTGTTACTAACTTGACGGCGAGGGCGGCGGTGAAGTAACGGGGCGCCGCGGCGCGGTCAACGGCGACTTGGCGAATGATGAGGTCGTTTAGGCCCAGGTGGACGGCGATGGAGAAGAGCGTCGCGTAGGAGAGCGCGAACGCGTAACGGCCGAGCTCTTCGGCGCCGAGGGCGCGCGCGATGACGAGGAAGAGGGCGGTGTTGAAGGCGATGCGGTAGATGTTGGTGGCGAAGAGGTACGCGGCGTTACGCGCCACCCGCGCTCCATCGGTTTTCGTATCGCCGATTTCACCCATATGAATGCAGTTCGTATTAGGGCCACCCGCGAAGGTGGCCCCGTCGTCAGCTAATAGGGGCGCTATTCCCGCGCTGTTATCATCTGGTCGGCTACGATTATTGCCGGCGAGAAATATTTCCCGGCCACGCGCCGACTGGTGTGCGCGACCGCGGCAAGGCGAGACCCCAACATTTCGAAGACGTTGCCGCCGAAGATACAGTCCTTTACTCGGCCTACGACCTCGCCTTTCTCGACCTTCAACGCGTAGGCGATCGTAGCGCTGAGCTCGCCGCCGCGAAGGTTACCCATCCCGCCGCCGGCCGCCTGAAGCACGAGGATACCGTCCTTCACCTCGTGTAACAGTTCTTCGAGAGAGCGGGTGCCCGCTTCGACGATGATGTTTGAGGGTCCCGGCTGAGGAGGCGTCTTGAAGCTACGGCGGGCGTTTCCGGTAGCGGCTACGCCCAGCGTCGCCGCCGCGGCGAGGTCCGTAACGTAGGAGGTGAGGACGCCTTTTTCGATAAGGGGCGTCCGGGCGGTAGGAGTCCCCTCGCCGTCGAAGGAGCTCGCCATAACGCCGGCGGCGTACGTCCCGTCGTCGACCAGGGTGAGTTGTTCGCTTGCGACCTTCTGGCCCAGCCGGCCGGCCAACGCCGAAGAACGGTCGGCGACGTAGGCGCCATTGACGCATACCATAACCGGCAAGAGCAAGGTCGGGACCTCCGCCGGTTCGAAGATGAGGTTCGTCCGTCCGGACTTAAAGGGGACCAGTTTATCGGCCCACCTAAGCTCGTCGAGGAGGCGTGCTACGAGCTCCATCTCGTCGAAGTCGCGGCTCGGCGATATGTCGTAGGCGTAATGAAGGAGGATGTCTTTTTCTAAGGCGCGCTGGATTAAGACCTCAAAAGCATATGATGTCGTTTCCTCGTCGTGGTCGAGGCCGGCGGTATTGAGGACGCGGGTGCGCCCCGCGGAACGCTCGAGTTCGACGCGGCTGAGGTAGTTCGTATCCGCGGCCTTTATCTTTTCTACCGCCTCCTCGCCGAGGGCGACCATTTCCTCGCCGGGGATGTCCGCGACGCGCCGGTCGTAGCTTGTAACCGGGGTATAGTCGCCGTGGCCGTCGGGCAGCTCGTAGTCGGCTTTCCGCCCCAGGCGTGCGGTGGCCAGGGCGGCGTCCACCAACTCGTCGACGCGGGCGAAATCGGTTGTGCTCGCGAAG
>CAZJNB010000244.1:0-3407 GCA_964547385.1 uncultured bacterium | reverse complement strand
CCGGGACCGTCTCGACCAGTCGCCAATTGTAGCCGTTGGGGTCCGCCGGGCTATGAGCGTTCTTGTCGGCCTTCCCTTTGTCGTTCGTATTCCACAGGAACCAAGTGGACCATACGAGCGCGAGCCAGTCCTCCCGCGAGCCCCACCGCCGTTCGAACGCCGCGTCTTCGCCGCCGAGCCGGTAACCGGCGCCGGCGTGCCAATAGTATTGCATCACGCCCTTAGCGGTGCCGGCGTCGTCACTCGCGATCGTATGGCTGGGGTCTTCCCATTGGAATAGGAACCATACGCGCGGCGGCTCGACGTACGTGTAGAGGGCCTTGACCTTAACTTCGGTTATACCGCTGCCGCCCGCGTATATCGGACCGGTTTTAATCGTCGTCCAGGGGACCTGGCCCCACACTAAATCGTCGCCCTGTTCGGTCGACGTCGTCTTGGTTACCAGGCCGTCCACGATGGGATAAACGTTGTAGGCGTAATAGACGGGAATACGGCTCGGGCCGGCGCCGTCGTTGTTCCAGTCGAGGGTGCACGCCGCGACGCCGTCGTGGCCCCAATTATCTTTATGGGGACCGTCGCCGTCGCAAACCAACAACGAGAACGTTTGGTCGTTAAGGTTCACTTGCGGCGGCACAAGCGGTTCTTCTTCGCCACAGCCGCCCGTAAACACGACAGCGGTAACAATAAGGAAAACGGCACCCCGGGTGCCGTTAAAGATAGCGTTGCGCCGCCCTACGCCTTCACTAAGCCTATTATCCATAGCGTATAACTCACGCCGATTATGACGCCCCAGAAGAGCGCCTTCTTGCCGACGAACTTGTTCTCCTTGTTTATCGCCCGGAAGATGAAGCCTATCGTCGCGCCCACCCACCCCAGGAAGCCTATTTCGACGACCGCGGCCCACATATTTGACATTACTAACTTCCCTCTCTTAGACAACGTCGTAAACGCCGCTTATACGGAACCCCCGGCGCGCCCCGCCGGGGCCGGCCAGGGGTTCCGCCGACGGCCGCTATACGCCGTAAATGCTGCGTAAGCCGCGCTGCTACTCGCCCGGGTGCGCGTCAAAGAGCCCGAGCAGGGTGTCCTCCGTCGCGTCCGTCTTCGTTATCGAGCCGATCTCCCGCTCGACTTCAAGGGTGTAGTTCCAGTCCTTCGCGATCTCGTTCGGCGTAGGCCGGTCGCCACCCCAATACGAATAAGGGTCGTATCCGCCGTTGGCCTCGCCCCGCCACATCGACGGGTCTTCCCAAGAGCCGCGACAGGAGATGTCGCCGGCGGAGCCGAGGGCCGGCCGGTGGAGGTAGCCGGCGATACGCGCATCTTTGGGTCCCCACGGCCCGGGGAGGTCGAAATCGTGGGTCATTTCTGACGACGACCAGAGGTATAACGCCCCCGGCGGGTTCTCCTGTGGGTCGTTCACCGCCTGATATCCGGGGTAATGTGTAGTGCCGGCAGGAAAGTTAGGCGTATTGCCGGATACGCCGCTGTCGCCCTCGAGGAAATCGTTCCAAGAATCCTTATCGTCGTAACTCGGGACCGCTGGCTTATTAAAGCCGTTACTATCTATTTTGGCGTCTATCATAGAGGCCGGTTCGTCGGTCTCCCAAGCGCCGAGGGAACAGAAGTTGGAACGGCTCGCGGAGAAGAACCACATATCACAGAAAGCGCCGGGGAAATATTTATCGTAGTATGGAGAATTGGGGTCGCTGGAACTTACGACGGGCGTCTTATAGACGGTGTCGCCGCTCCCCTTACACGCATCCACGCCCTTCTGCTGGAACCCCGGGACCGTCTCGACCAGTCGCCAATTGTAGCCGTTGGGGTCCGCCGGGCTATGGGCGTTTTTGTCGGCCTTCCCCTTGTCGTTCGTATTCCACAAGAACCAAGTAGACCACACGAGCGCGAGCCAATCTTCCTTACTGTCGAGCTGTTTGTTATCTTTAAAGCCGTCGCCGGGCATCGAGAAGCCCGGCGCCTGGAGCCAGTAGTATTCCATAGCCCCTTTGGGGATATTTACATCGTCGGCGGCGATCGTATGGCTCGGGTCCTCCCACTGGAAGAGGAACCAGATGCGCGGCGGATTGACGTAGGTGTAGAGGGCCTTGACCTTAACTTCGGTTATGCCGCTGCCGCCCGCGTATATCGGGCTGGTCTTAATCGTCGTCCACGGGACTTGGCCCCATACGAGGTCATCGCCCTGTTCGGTGGCCGTCGTCTTGGTTACCAAGCCGTCTACGATCGGGTAGACGTCGTAGACGTAATTGACGGGAACGCGGTTCGGACCGGCGCCGTCGTTGTTCCAATCCAAGGTGCAGACTGCGGCGCCGTCGTGGCCCCAGCTCCATGCTGTATTATTATTGCCGTCGCATACTAAAAGGGAGAAAGTCTGGTCGTTGTATTGAACTTGAGGCGGAGTAATGTTCGGGACGTCTTCCTCGCACGCGGCGAGGAAGAGGACGCCGGCGCCTACCGCGGCGACTACGCATACTGACGCTACGATATACCTCTTCTTAAATGCCATCACGCTCACCCTCCTGGGTAATTTGGGCAGGTTAGAGCGGTACTACTATCTTCAACCTAGGCGCGGCGGAACCCGACCGCGCCGCTTAATAGCCTAAGCTTAATCCTACCTTACCACAACCAGCCAATAGGTGTCAAGTTATTTTTTTGGGCCGCCGCGGGCCGACGACCGGCGTAATTTATAGCAATTCAAACGTTTTTTGCCGTCGGCCACCAATAAATAATCGCCCGCAACAACGGGCGCCGAAGCCGTAAAACCTTCGAGTTGGATGATTCGATAGTTTTCCGTTGGCGTAGCGAACGTTATCCGACCGTCCGCGGCGGCCGAAATAACGCCGTCGCCATACGGTACGGCCCCTATTACGTTCCCCCCCGGCATAAAACGCCACGCCACGTCGCCGCCGCCGGCGCTATATATAAATACGGTCCGCCGCCCCACGACAAGTAGACCCGCGCCGACCGCGACCGGCGGTCCTATGAGCGGCTCGTCCGTATCCAACCGCCAGAGTTCCTCGCCCGCGCCCGGCCGGTACGCGGCCAATTCGCCGCCGGCCGTCGCGACGTAGACGCCGTCGTCCCCCCAAGCCGGGAAGACCGCGCCGACCGCCGAGCGCACTTGCCATAACACGCCGCCATCGTTTGCTTCAACGAGAGCGACTACGCCCGCCGCGGTCCAAATTAAAAAGCGGCCGTCGCCGGCATACGCCGCGCCGACGACTTCCTCGTCGAACGCCGCCCGGCTTACTTCCTCGCCCGTCCGACCGTCGTAAAATACGGCGGCCGTCTCCCGGCCTACGGCCGCGACGCCGCCGCCTACCGCGGCTGGAACTACGCCCGGGCCGGCCTGCACGCGCCCGAGGCGGTCGCCGTCGCCGGCCCGGAAG
>CAZJNB010000243.1:0-3409 GCA_964547385.1 uncultured bacterium | reverse complement strand
CGTAGGGCGGCTCTGCGCGCGCGTTGCGGTCTTGGCGGGAGGAAGGGTGGTCGCCGCGGGCGTGGCGCACACGGTCCTGGACGACGACGCCGCGCTGACGCGTTGGGGCCTGGCCTGAGGCGTTGCGCGGACGCCGCCCGAGGCGGAAAGGTGTTTTACCGTAACCGGAATATACTATTATGGTAATTATTAGGATATTATTCTCTTGACAACAATAGGGGATTATTGTAATGTCGCAGTCGGGTGAGAAGGGTTTTAAGGCGTTAACTTATTAACCTGGAGGAGTTATTATGAAGAAGGTAACGTTAATCTGTATCTGTGCGCTCGCTGTCGGCGCGGCCTGGGGCGACCAGGTCATCGTAGGCAGCAAGGACGCGATAACGCGGTTCCCCTATACCGGGTGTTGAGGGTATACGGACGTACGGCACCAGGAGCTGGTGCTGAGCACGGACGCCGTTCCGGCGGGGGCGATCACGAAGTGGGAATGGTTCTCGAGCGCGACGGTGGGCGCCGGGAACCTTAATAAATTCCGCATTAAATTATGCCATACCTCCCTCGCCGCTCTCACAAGCACGTACGCGGACAACTACGACGGCAAAACGCCCGTCGAGGTCTTCGCCCGCGACCCCCTCAACCTAAACGCGCCGGCCAACTCGTGGTTCGGCTGGGACTTCGACACGTCGTTCAACTATAACGGCACCGACAACCTCATCGTCGAGGTTTGGTGGGAGGGCCGCGACTACGCCTACGCCTATAGCTACTGGGGCGCGAGCTCGGCGGGCCGCAGCGTCTACTCGTATATCAAATACAACAGTCCCTATTTCGGTTATCCGGACGCCGGCTTCGTATCAGAATATCTCCACTATATGCGCATAACGCTCAACCCCACCGCCGTCGCGCCCACGTCGCTCGGGCGGGTGAAAGCGCTGTTTCGGTAAGGGCGTGCCGTGGGGGGACTAATTATTTAACCAAGCCGCCCGCGTTTTAGTATCCGCCGGCTTAAGCCGGCGGTTCGACGCGGAGCCGGTGATGCTCCGGCGGCTAAAGCGGCCGGTATCAATAAGAACTTAGGCCGCCCTTTTCAAAGGGCGGCGTCTATGCGGTGAAACTACGAGCCGCGACTTCAGTCGGGGAGAACGCTACGGCGGCGCCCCTTTGGTAGAGTAGGACGAGGACCGACAACGGGCTTAAGGCCGTTGTTAAGAATTGCCGCCGCCGAGGGCGGCGTTTTTATTTGACATCCCGCGCCGTCGCGGATATAATTAAACGGAGGTCGAGACGACGTGCTAAAAAACTTCACCCTCGTATATTGGCGCGACGCCGATTGGTTCGTGGGGCGGCTCAAAGAGGTCCCCGGCGTCTTCAGCCAGGGCAAAACCCTAGCCGAGCTTGAGGCCAACATCGCCGACGCTTATGCGTTGGTCCTCGAGGATGACGAGCCGCCCGGCTGCGACGCGGCGACCAAGGAAGTCGCGCTCGAGGTGTGAAGCGGCGGGCGCTAATAAAGGAACTCGTAGCCGCGGGGTGCGTCCTAAGCCGACACGGGAAGAAACACGATATCTACCAGAACCCGCGCACCGGCCAAAAGGCTCCCGTTCCACGGCATAGCGAGACCGCGAACAGCCTTTGCAAGCTTATTAAAAAGCAACTCGGTTTATCGAGTTAAGGCCGCCTGCGCCGATTGTCCTTAGCGTTCCCCGGGAGGTTACGACGCCGTCGGGGTTAGTTTGTCCGCCGACGGTTTGACGCGGAGCCGGTGATGCTCCGGCGGCTAAAGCGGCCGGGATCAATAAGAACTTAGGCCGCCCTTTTCAAAGGGCGGCGTCTAAGCGGCGAAGCTACGAGCCGCGACTTCAGTCGGGGCGGACGCTACGGCGGCGACCCCTGGGGAAAAAGACGAGTAGCGACAAGGGGTTTTTAAGCCGCTTGTTAAGGATTACCGCCGCCGAGGGCGGCGTTTTTTTGACTTCGCCGCGGCCATCGCGTTCCCTCCCGCCTTAGCCGCTTTCCTTCGGGCGCTCTTCTTGGGCGCGAGACGCGGCGCGGCGCCTTTTCGTCTCCGCCAATATCTCCCGGAACCAATCGCTCGCGACGTAGCGCGCGAGGTCCGGGTCCCCCTGGGCTTCGTCCAAAAAGGCCTCGTTTTCCAGATTACGAAACGAGCGCGTCAGGTATTCGCGACACTCGGCCTCGTTTTCCATCTCCGCCCAATAGCAGGCGAAGTTGTAGAGGACCTGGGGGTGGTCCGGCCGGAGCTCGAGGGCCTGGCGGAAGTAGCGTTGCGCGTCCTCGTCGCGGCCGAGCCGGTGGCAACATATAGCCGCGGACGTGTAGAGAAGGGCATAAGACGGGTTGCGGCGGATTCCCTCTTCGGCGACGGCGAGCCCTTCCGTCGGGCGCCCGAGTTGGGCGAGCGACATACTTTTACCCATAAACGCGCGGTCGAGGTCGCCGTCGAGGGTGAACGCCTTTTCGCAGCGCTCGATCGCGTCGGCGTAGCGCATCTGGGCAAAGAGGCGCGCCGCTTCTTCGGCGTATACGCGTGCTCCTTTCTTAGGTTCCTTTTCCGTTTCCACGTGGGGGGCCTATTACTCGACCAGGGGGCCGAGGCCCGTCGGCGTTGCGGCGCTATCCCTCTCGGGCCGGAGTTCCTTCGCCGCGCGCGCGCCGCCGCCGGCGCTTGGCGTCGGCCAATAGCTCGCGGAACCAGGTGGTATCAACGTAACGCGCCAGGTCCGGGTCGTTCCGCGCGTGGTCGAGGGTGTGGTCGGCGACGACGGGGAAGGCTCGCGCCAAATACGCGCGGCACTTCTCTTCGTTAGCCAGCTCCGCCCAGTAGCACGCATAGTTGTAGAGGACCCGCGGCTCGTCCGGCTCGAGGGCGAGGGCTTGCTCGAACGCCGCTCGGGCTTCTTCCTCGCGTCCCAGGCGGTGGTGGCAGAACGCCAGCGCGGTATAGGCCGGCGCGTGGCGCGGGTCCGCGCGGACCGCGTCTTCGGCGGCACGAAGGCCTTCGCCCGGGTCGCCGAGTTGGGCGAGGGTCAAACTTCGGCCGGTATGCGCACGGGCGTTGTCCGGCTCGAGCGATATAGCCTTCTCGAATATCGTGAGCGCTTCGGCGTAGAAGCCGTTGTGGAATATTATAGCGCCCTCCGCGGCCAAGACCGCCGCGGCGCTTATGTCTTTTTCGTTACGTTCGGTCATATCGGCGTTCGCCCGTCCTTTTCGGCTCGAGGCCGGGAGGGCGGCGTTCCCCGACGCGTCGTCAACGCGGCTTCTTTTTGGCGCGGGCGTAACGTCTGCGCTTCGCCGCGGCCAGGAGTTCGCGGAACCACTCGGTGTTGACGTATCGCGCCAGGTCCGGGTCGTCGCGGGAGTGTTCCACCGCTTCGCTGTCGACGTATTGGAA
>CAZJNB010000242.1:0-3410 GCA_964547385.1 uncultured bacterium | reverse complement strand
GACGCTGAATAAGGTCCGGCGGCTGAGCCGGCGCGGCCGCCTCCGCATCCGCCGCTTCTATACGATGGGGGCGCCGATAACGCCGTTCATCTTCCGCTCGCAGGCGCTCATCGAGAAGATATTGAAGGGGGAGAAGCTGAGGCCCGAGGTCATCGGCCTGGGCCCGCGCGACGGCCTGGCGCCGCCGCGGTGGCTCAACTTCTGGGACCCGAGCGACGTGGTCTCGTATCCGCTCGCGTTCCTCTACGATAAGGTAGGCGGCGCCGCGGTCGTCGAGGACCGCCGCGTGGACCTGGGCGGCGGCTTCCCCGCGGTCCACGCGCGCTATTGGCAGAGCGAACGCATCGCCGAAGAGGTCGCGGCGAACTTCTGACGGCCGGCTAAGGCAATAGTCAACGAACGAATGGGTGGGACAAGAAAGGGAGGTCAGGCGAAGATGAAACCGGTGATAATAGGTGTCGCCGTCGTCGCGGCACTCGCGACGGTCGCTATGCTGAGCGGCGCCGCGGCGTTGGCCGACGAGGCCGCCGCGGCGAGCCACGACGAAAGTGCCGCTTCGGGCCGGGCCGACGTTGACGAAGCGCCGCCGGCCTGCCCCAAGTGCGGCTCGAGCGAGAACGTCGTCCCGATCGTCTACGGCTACCCGAGCGCGGAGCTGATGGCGGCCGCGGAGCGCGGCGAGGTAAAGCTCGGCGGCTGTGTCATAACGGGCGACGACCCGCAGTGGTATTGTAAGGCCTGTAGCTACAGCTGGTAGCCGGGCGAAGGCCGCCAGCGAGAGCGGCCGGCCTTAAGGCCGGGCCGCCGGAGAGCGGGGCATAAAACCGTTTCCAAGGGATGACGCACGCCAAGATAATATCCGCGGGCCTTCTGGGCATCGACGCCTACCGGGTGGAGGTGGAGGTGGACGCCGGCCGCGGCGTCCAGGGGCTCTTCACGATCGTGGGTCTGCCGGACGCCGCGGTCAAGGAGTCGCGGGACCGCGTCCAGGCGGCCCTCAAGAACTCCGAAAAACAAGTCCCCTTTCACAAATATACGATTAACCTGGCGCCCGCGGACGTGCGCAAGGAGGGGCCGTCGTTCGACCTCCCCATCGCCCTCGGCCTCCTTGTCGCGACGGAACAATTTACGCCCGCGCGGGACGGCGAATATATGGTAGTGGGGGAGCTGGCGCTGGACGGCGCCGTTCGGCCGGTGCGGGGGGCGTTGTCGCTCGCGGTGTGCGCGCGGGACGTGGGGTGCCGGGGCATCATCGTGCCGGCGGCGAACGGGAGCGAGGCCGCGGCCGTCGAGGGCGTCGACGTTATCGCGGTAAAGTCGCTGGCGCAGGCCGCGGCGTTCCTCGCCGGCGCCGAGGAGCTCGCGCCGCGCCGGCTTAACCTGGCCGAGCTCTTCGACGCGAGCCGGGCCTACGCGGTGGATCTCGCGGACGTCAAGGGCCAGGAGCACGCGAAGCGCGCGCTGGAGGTCGCGGCGGCGGGCGGGCATAACATCCTAATGCTCGGGCCGCCGGGCGCCGGCAAGACGATGCTCGCGCGGCGCCTGCCGACGATAATCCCCGATATGGCGCTCGAGGAGGCGCTGGAGACGACAAAAATACATTCCGTCGCGGGCCTGCTGGCCAAGGAGGAGGCGTTGGTAACGGTCCGGCCTTTCCGGGCGCCGCACCACACCGTCTCCGAGGCGGGCCTGGTGGGCGGCGGCTCCATCCCCCGGCCGGGGGAGGTGTCGCTGGCCCATAACGGCGTGCTCTTCCTCGACGAGCTGCCGGAGTTCAAACGGCCCGCGTTGGAGGTCCTGCGCCAGCCGCTCGAGGACGGCACCGTAACCATATCTCGGGCGAAGATGTCGCTCACGTTCCCGGCGCGCGTTATGCTGGCCGCGGCGATGAACCCGTGCCCGTGCGGCTGGCTGGGCTCGCCGGCGCGGCGGTGCCGCTGTTCGCCGCTCCAGGTCCAGCATTACCTCAACCGGATATCCGGGCCCCTCCTCGACCGCATCGACATCCACCTGGAAGTGCCGCCGGTCCGCTACCGGGAGCTGGCCGAGGAGCGTCGCGGCGAGCCTTCCGCCGTCGTCCGCGCGCGCGTCAACGGCGCCCGCGCCCGCCAGCGCGAGCGTTTCGGCGGCCGGAGTATATTTTGCAACGCGCAGATGACGACGCGGGAGGTGGAGCGGTGGTGTCGGCCGGACGCCGCGGGCGAGCGGCTCGTTCGCGCCGCCATCGAGAAGCTGGGCCTGACGGCGCGGGCGTATCACCGCGTCCTCAAGCTCGCCCGCACGATCGCGGACCTCGCCGGCGACGACGGCCTGGCCGCGAGCCACGTCTCGGAGGCCATCCAATACCGGACGCTGGACCGGCGGGCTTGGGCGTAATACCGATATGCTATCGGGATAGCCGGTTCGAATAAATGTTCTTAACAGTTAAGTATAAATATGTTAACCTTAAATCGGTAAGAGGCACAAACCTTTAGCGGGAGGTTAGAGGATATGAAAAGGCAATTGTTTTTTACGCTTGTCCTATCGGTCGCGGCGACTTCGGCCTTCGCCGGGAACCTTACTATCGTATCGTCGTTCCCGTCGCAGATAGACTTCCGGCGGGGCTTGGATTACGCGGGCGGGTATTTCGGCTACCTCTATGAGGCGTCGAATGACCCTTCTAATAAAATAATGGTATATGATACCACCGGTTCGCTAATCAGAACTATACCGACGGTCCCTGATACGTTCGGGATTGAGGTCTTTTCGAACGGCTATATTTACGTTAACACGTATCATAGCGGTTACGTCTACCGGCTTACGTCGGAGGGTAGCGTCGTCAGCTCTTTCCCGGGTCCGGCCTACGGTTTTGGTTTGACGTACGGTTGGGATAATTATTATTATTTCGCGTCGGCTACCGCCGGTAAAATCTACGTATTAACCGGGAGCGGGTCCGTCGTTCGGTCTTTTCCCCAACCGGGGTTTTTGGTTGGCGGCTTGGACTTCGACAATAACGCTGGTAACCTTTGGATATCCGATTCGCTTGGGCTTTTCTATTGCAACACGATGGGCTCGATTCTCGATTCGTTCGTCCCGGCGCCCGGCGCGGGGTGGCCCACCGGCGTTTGCTGGGACGCGGCGTACGTCTGGTACCACGACTATAACTCGCCCGGCTACGTCTATAAAGCCCAGGTAACGTTTTCCTCTATCGCGCCGGCGTCCTTGGGCCGCGTCAAGGCCCTCTTCCGCTAAGAACCTCCGGCCACGCAACCTTCAAGGGAGCCGGCGGGCTCCCTTTTTTCTTTGGCTCGACGAGGAAATAGTTTGACGCGGGGGCGCGGCGCGCGTGGGCGTAATACCGGCGTTCTATCGGGGTAACCGGCTTCGACGTTCGGCCGGACCAAATTAGTTTATAATCCCGGCTAATGGTA
>CAZJNB010000241.1:0-3411 GCA_964547385.1 uncultured bacterium | reverse complement strand
GCGGCGTCTCCTCCAACGTGTTGCGGACCGCCCCTATTATCTGCGCCACCGGCTCGCGGATGGCCTCCCGCATCTCCTTCGACGAAACGGTGAGCGTCTTGGGAATGCCCGCGACCAGGTCGCGGCCCTTCACGCTCATCGTCTCCTCGCGCTCCAACGGATAGGCGGTGCAAATAGTCTTCTTTATCATCTCCGCGGTCTGTTCCCCCACGAGCAAGTTATACGCCTTCTTCAGATACAAGTCCACCGCCTCGTCAACCTCGTCGCCCGCGACACGGATGGACGTACTCGTTACAATTCCCTCCAACGCCAGGACCGCGACTTCGGTGGTGCCGCCGCCGACGTCGACTACCATACTCCCCCGCGGCTCGTGGATGGGAAGGTCGCATCCGATGGCGGCGGCGATCGGCTCCTCCACCATAATCACTTCCCGCGCGCCCGCGTGCTGGGCCGAATCCCGTACCGCGCGCCGTTCGACGTCGGTGATACCGGTGGGAACGCATATCGCGACGCGGGGACGAAATATACCCCGCCGACCCCGCGCGGCCCGGATGAAATACTTTATCATCTCCTCCGCGATGCGGAAGTCGGCGATAACGCCGTCCTTCATCGGCCTTATCGCCAAGATCGACTCCGGCGTCTTGCCCAGCATCTCCTTGGCCTCGTGGCCGACGGCGAGGACTTCCCGCCGTTCCCGGTCGAGCGTTACCACCGAGGGCTCGTTTATCACAATGCCCCGGCCGCGGACATAGACCAGCGTATTCGCGGTCCCCAAATCCATCGCGATGTCGGGCGTAACCGACGAAAAGAACCGCGTGAATTTCGTAAAATTATTCCAGCGCACCGTCGTCCTGCTTTCGTTTCTTGCGAACGTTTAACATACCGAACCTATACGCGCAAGTCAATTCATCCGCCGGGCCAGCCGATGAACCTGGGGTAACAGCTTCGCCACCGCGGCGAGCGGGAGCGGCTCCACGATAACCTTCCCGGGCGCGTGGGGTAACGCCATATAGACATCATCGCCCGCCACTTTCTTGTCCGCGGCGAGCGCCGCTACCACCGCCTCCGCCTTGAGCACCGGAAGGAACGTGGGGAGGCCGAAGCGCCGTAAGAGCGCCACGACCCGGATAACGTCTTCGGTAGCCATTGCGCCCCAAAGCTCCGCCAGCAATACCGTGTAGACCAACCCCACCGCTACCGCCTCGCCGTGGTGGAGGGTGAACCGGCTCGCGCTCTCGAACGCGTGGCCGAACGTATGGCCCAGGTTCAACAGGTGTCGTTCGCCGCGGTCGCGCTCGTCCGCGGCGACGACCTGCGCCTTATACGCCAGCGAACGCTCGACGACGAAGTCGAGCTCCTCGCCCGCGGCCAAGACCGCCGGCGCGTTGTCCTCCAGAAAAGAGAATAGCTCCTCGCCCGCCAAAAGGCCGTACTTCACCGCCTCCGCCAGGCCGGCGCTCAGGTGCCGCCGCGGCAACGTCGCCAAGAACTCGCCGTCCACTACGACCGCCGCCGGCTGGTAAAACGCCCCCACCAGGTTCTTGACGCCGTCGAAATCCACGCCGACCTTACCGCCCACGCAAGCGTCGAGCTGGCTCAGGAGCGTCGTCGGGATAACGGCCCAAGGGATGCCCCGTTTGAACGTCGCCGCGGCAAAACCCGCGACGTCGCTCACCGCGCCGCCGCCGAGAGCAACGACTACGTCCGCGCGCGTAACGTGAGCGCCGGCGAAAGCGCGGTAGAGCTCGCCCAGATGTTCCGCACTCTTCGCCTCTTCGCCCGCCGGCACCGCCGTCGCCGTAACCGCGAAGCCGCCGTCGCCGAGCGACGCCGCGAGCGGCTTCAGATACAGCGGCCGCACTTGCTCGTCCGTTACGACCACGGCCCGCCGCGCCTCCGCCAACGCGGCCCTGATAAGCCGGCCCGCGCGCGCCACGCCGCCTCGCTCGCCGTGCACCCGGTACGAACCGACATTGCATTTCACTTCTATCTCAAACATAGTCGGACCGACGCCCGCTAAGATACCACAAACCGGCGCCGGGCGACAAGATATTCTTGACCCCCTTCGCCGGACGCCTTATAATAGGCTGATGAAGCTCGTAACGCCCACGCAGATGAAAGCCGTCGACCGGCGCGCCATCGAGGGGCTCGGCGTCCCTTCTCTCGTCCTTATGGACCGCGCCGGCGCCGCCGTCGCCGGCGTCGCCTCGTCGCTCGCTTGCGAACCGACGGCCGTCGTCGCCGCCGGTCCCGGCAACAACGGCGGCGACGGCTTCGTCGCCGCACGCTACCTTCTCGACGCCGGCTGCGACGTAAAGGTTTTTCTCCTGGCGCCCGCGACGCGCCTGAGCGGCGACGCCCGAGCGAACTACAACCTCTTCCGGAAATACGGCGGCCGCGTCGAACGCTACGACAAACGCCGCTTCGGCCGGGCCCTCGGCGCCGCCGGCGTCGCGGTGGATGCAATGTTGGGAACCGGTGCCCGCGGCGGCTTGAAGGGCCCCTTCGCCCAGGCCGCGGCCCAGCTGAGCGCCGCGCCGACGCCCGTCGTCGCCGTCGACGTCCCCTCCGGCATAGACGCGGCGACGGGCGCGGTCCCGGGCGTCGCGGCTCGCGCCGACGCCACCGTCACCTTCGGCCTACCGAAACTCGGGCTGATGTTGTTCCCGGCGCGCGCCTTCGCCGGCGACGTCCATATCGCCGATATCGGCTTCCCGCGAGACGTCATCGACGAGCTCGCGTTCGAGCCGACGGGCGAGAAGCCGGGATACGTCGCCCGCGTTCCCGCCGCCGCCGAGGTCGCGGCGCTGTTGCCGCCGCGGCCGCGCAACCTCCACAAAGGCGCGGCCGGCCGGGCCTACCTCTTGGCGGGCTCGCCGGGGATGAGCGGCGCCACGGTTTTGGCGGCAAAGGCCTGCCTCCGCGCCGGCGCCGGCCTGGTAACCGCCGGCATCCCCGCCGAGCTCGACGCCATCTTCAACGTCGCGGCCCTCGAGTGTCTCTCGCAGGCGTTGCCGTCCTCGCCCGAGGGCGCGCTTAGCCCGGCGGCCGCCGACGCCGTGAAAAGCAAAGTCGCCGCCGCGGACGCGTGGGCGTTTGGGCCCGGCCTCGGCCGCGCCGAGGAGACCGCGGCGCTGTTGGCCGGCGTCATCCCGGCGGCGAAGAAGACGCCGGTCGTAATCGACGCCGACGGCCTTTACTTGATGGGACTGAGGAAGCTGGCCGAGCGACGCCTTCGGGCCGTGCTCACGCCACACCCGGGGGAGATGGCGCGGCTCTTCGGCCAAAGCGCCGCGTACGTCCAGGCGGACCGGCTGAGGTGGGCGCGGGAGCTCGCCGCGCGGACGGGAACGACGGTCATCTTGAAAGGCTACCTGAGCGTCATCGCCGCGCCCGGCGCGGAGACGTGGC
>CAZJNB010000240.1:0-3425 GCA_964547385.1 uncultured bacterium | reverse complement strand
CTATACGAGGAGCTCATCTCAGATTGGCCGACGTCGCCGAAGGCGGCCGACGCGCCGGCGCGGCGGGACCGGTGCCGGGCCAGAGTCCTCTTCGCGGAGGCGCGGCGGAGCGGCCGGTCCGGGAGGTACGCAGAGGCGGGCGATTTACTCGTCAAGGCGGCCGCCCTGGCACCCGACGACGTCGACGTGAACTACGGCATCGGTTGGGTCTACATCCAATTGGCGTTGGACAACCTGGCCAAGGCGCAGATGACGGCGGGCCGGAGTAGGGGCGACTTTGGGCTATTGGCGGAGGCGCACGGCGAACTCGCGCGGGCGCGCTTCGAACGGTGCCTCGAGCTCGATAGCGAACACTGGGCCGGATACCGCGGCTTAGCGATATATTACCTCTTCACGCGAGATTACGACAAGGCGTTTGGCGAGCTCGCGAAGGCGGAGAAGTATTCAAAAAAGCCGGGGGACAAGGTCGCGGTAGGCCGGCTCCGGTTTCAGGTCTACGCGGCCCGCCGGGATATGGCTAAGGGGAAAGAGGTCGTGGACGGCCTCGTGGGAAAATACCCCCAGCGCGGCGACGTCTACTTTTCTCTTGCCGAATATTATTTGCGGCTCGAGGAACCTAATTTGGAAGAGGCGACGCGCGCGCTCCAAGTGGGCGTAACGAAGGACTTCGACGAAGAGGGAACGCGCAACCAGATGTATTTGATGTTGTCGCGGCTGTTGTTGACGAACAGGGAATACGACGACGCCCTCGGCGCCGCGGCGACGGCGCTCCGCACCGACCCGTTTAACGAGCTCATTACGGACCAATACACGTTGGCTTACGAAGCCCAGAAGAGGGCGTCGAAGAAAGAGTAAATCGTAAATACGGGAGGAGCATTGATGCGACGTTGGGTTTTGATTATGGTGTTCTTGGCGGCCGCCGGCGGCGCGTTCGGCGGCTACGCCGGCAAGATTGCGTTCACTTCTTTTCGGGACGGGAACCCGGAAGTCTACGTTATGAACGCCGACGGCACCGGCGTCGTTCGGATAACAAATAATAAGGCCTACGACGACCAACCGGCCCTGTCGCCCGACGGCTCTCTGCTCGTCTTCGTGAGCGACCGCGACGGCAACCACGAGCTCTATCTTGCCCAGGCGAACGGCAAAGGTTCGGAGAAGCGGCTCACCGATACGTCCTATTCCGAGCTCGACCCATCTTTTTCCGCCGACGGCGAGTGGGTTATCTTCACGTCGATGGCCGAGGGCGATAAAGACGTTTGGCGGCTTAACGTTATCGGCGGCGAGCTCGAGAAGCTGGTTACGGCGGACGGCGACCAATTTATGGCCCGCGCCGCGGCCGACGGCGCTTTGGCCTACGTCGAGGACGGCGGCGACGAAGAGGTCTTTCTCTTGAAAGACGGTCGGGAGACCAACCTCAGCAACTCGCCGGGTATCGATACGATGCCGTCGTTCTCGAGCGACGGCGGGCAAGTCTACTTCACGAGCCAGCGCGGCGGCGATTATGACCTTTTCGTTGTAGGGCGCGATGGCGCCGGCCTCCAAGAGGTTGTAACTTTGGAGAGTCTGGAAGGCCGGGCGTCCGCGTCGCCCGACGGCGCGTATCTGGCGCTCGCTTCCGATATGGACGGCGACTTAGAGATCTACGTATTCTCGACGGCCGGCGAGAAGCTTGGCCGGCTTACCGATAACGACGTTGACGATTACGAGCCGTGTTGGAGTAGGTAGCCGCGGCGGTTACGCGGCGCCGGAACGGAGGTATTATGAATAAGTTAGTGGACGTTCTCATAATCGCCGGCGGAATCGGTTGGGTGTTGGCGATCGTAACGAGGTTGCTAAGCCGCGACCTAATATTCCCCGCGCTCCAGCTACCGGCGCAGACGTACCTCGACTTCGGGTGGACGTGTTTCTTCCTCGCGGGCGTCTTGACGCTGCGCCAGCTGAGGGATAAGTAGGCTCGGCCGCGGTGAAGCTCCTCGTTACCGGCGGCGCCGGTTTCATCGGCTCGCACGTTGCGGCGCGTTACCTCGCGAGGGGGTGGGAAGTAGCCGTCGCGGACAACCTCGCCTCGGGCCGTCGGGACAACGTCCCGGCGGCGGCCGCGTTTCATGAGGTAGACGTGCGGGAGCAGGCGTTCGCGGACGTAGTCGCGGACGAACGGCCGGATGTCATAAGCCACCACGCGGCCCAGATGGACGTCCGCATATCTACGACGCGGCCGGCGTTCGACGCCGAGGTCAACATCATCGGCTCCATTAAGGTTATCGAGGCGGCTCTGGCGGCCGGCACCCGGAAAATTATCTTCGCCTCCACCGGCGGCGCCATCTACGGCGAACCGGATAATATCCCCGTCAACGAGGAGACGCCGGCCCGGCCCGTATCCCAATACGGCTGTTCCAAGCTCGCTGTCGAACGCTACCTTTACCTCTACCACGTCCAGCGCGGCCTCGATTACGTCGCCCTTCGCTACCCGAACGTCTACGGCCCGCGCCAGGACCCGCACGGTGAGGCGGGCGTAACTGCTATCTTTACCCTCAAAATGCTCGCCGCTGAGCCTTGCACGATTTACGGCGACGGGACCGAATCCCGCGACTACGTCTACGTCGACGACGTCGTGGACGCGCACGTCCTCGCCGCGGAGAGCCCTTTTACGGGCGTCTTATGTATAGGCCGGGGCGTGGAGGTAACGGTCCCGGAGATATTCGAGCGGTTGGCCGCCCTCACCGGCTACGACCTCGAGCCCGCGCGCGAGCCGCTCCGTGCCGGCGAAATCCACCGGATATGTATATCTGCGAAGAAGGCGAAGGACGTCTTGGGATGGGAGCCCAAGGTCCCGTTCGACGAGGGCCTAAGCCGGCTCGTCGCCCACATCAAGGAGAACCGCGCGAGGTACGAATAGGGGAATCGAGAGGAATAGCTATCCAAGAATTTGAGAGCCGGCCGCGGGCCGGTTTTTTAACACCCGGCGGCGGTGCTGAGGAATATTATTACGCCGATAACGGCGCCGAGGAGGCCGACGGTGGCGCCGAGCATAAGGGGTATTTTGAGGGCGGCCCACGCGGCGAAGTCCGCGACTTCGCGGCCCGCGGCGGCGGCGCCGGCGGCGCCGAAAAATTGCCCTATGAGGAGAATAGGCCAGGTGACGCCGGCCAACGTGCCGCCGAATAATACCGGAACGGTGATTATAACGCGGGCGTCTTCGGCGGCCATAAGCCAGCCGGCGAGCGCCGCGACTTCGGGCCATCCGGCGACGATATAATAGACGAACAGCCCCGTCGCGAGGAACGCGAGCCATAGCCCGAGGGCATTGATTAGATGATGGCGAACGAACGGTTGCGAGAACGCCCCCGGCGCCGCGGCCGGGAGGCCAACGAGGAAGTTAGAGCTCGCGGCTGCGACGCGCGGCGGGGCCCTGCTTTCGAGTTCGG
>CAZJNB010000239.1:0-3450 GCA_964547385.1 uncultured bacterium | reverse complement strand
CGATCTACTACGATTCTAAACGTTCACCCACTGTACATCCAATTCATGGACAGACGTCATTATGATACGATCACACATCATGTAATGCTGTCCACAAACTTGATAATTTTTTCGACACACGGAAAATTAACCTAATAAAACAACAAACATTCGTCAAGAGTTGGAGGGAGGGAGATAGTATTCTGGCTTTGCTAAAATTAATAACCGTTCATTAATTAAACGAGGCGAAGGAGGTAAAGGGAAAATGGGACGATTAAACTTGACGGCAGTCGCGGGGGCTTTTATAATGCTTTTCGCGGCGGTGGTTTTCGCCGGTGAATACGTTCCCGGCGAAGTTATAGTGGAATTCGGCGATAACGTGAACTTGAAAGCGCACCCGGGGCTTAAAAACTCGGGCCACCCGTCGCTCGACCGGCTGGCGGATAAATATGACGTCTACGAGGCCGAAGCGGTGTTCACGTTACCCGAAGAGCCGGTGGACCACCCCGGCGGCCTTTGGACGTGGGAGGATTGGAAGCGTGTCGAGGAGAAATACCGCTACCGCTACTTCTACTTATTACGTTATCATGCGAAAGCGGATGCCAAAGACGTAACGAAAGACTACCGTGAAGACCCCTACGTATCGAACGCGGGCCCGAACCATATAGGTACGCTTTATTACCTCCCCAACGATACCCACTTCTCCGACCAGTGGTACCTTTATAACCCCGCCAACCACGACTGCGACATCCACGCGCCCGAGGGGTGGGACCGTTTCATCTTCGCGCCGCCGCCGCGGGGAAAGAACGGCCCGGCCGAAGCCTATAAGCCGAAGGTCGCGGTGGTAGATAGCGGGATTTGGATGTCCGCGCCCAACTACAATACTATCCACGACGACATAAAAGAAAACGTTACCCAGGGCCGCGACATAATAAATCAAGATGATTACCCGGAAGACACCTTCGGCCATGGGACCGCGGTCGCGGGCATCGTCGGGGCGCGGTGGCACAATAACCTCGGCATCGCCGGCATTGGCAAGAACGACACCCTCGTAATGCCGGTCAAGATTACGCAATATTTCGAAGAAGAACAGGCGTTTTTTGAGAAGGCCGCCGCCGGCGGCATAGTTTGGGCGATGAACCACGGTGCCGACGTCATTAACATGTCGTGGGGCCTTCCGCCGGATTCTCATCCTTTTTCGGTAATGAGGGCGTACGAAGGTGCGTGGGCCCTCGATATAAGTACCGTCGCGGCTAGCGGAAACTCCGGCGGAGCGTGGAACTCCTACCCCGCCGCCGACGAACGCCAGTTGATGATAACTGCGGGCGGCAGCAAAAAGGTCCCGGAAAGTTGGGAGCGCTGGGAGTATAGCAGTTGGTTCTCGGACTGCGTGGACGTTATAGCGCCCGCGTCGCCCGATATATATGTAACCTGGCTGAATAACGGCTACAAAAGCGACGAATACGGGACCTCGTATGCGGCCCCGATGGTATCCGCAATGGTAGCCGGTTACCGCCATATGCTCGCGTCGTTCGGCGACCCGAGCGGATACCCGTGGCAACCGGGGCCCGGCATCGACTATGACGCGCAAGAATGCGTCGAGGAGAGCGGTTCCGAACACCCTTCCTATGATAACAGATGGGGTTACGGGACTACGTATTACGAAAAAGGCCTCGACCACGCCCTCGAGATAAGGCCCGGCGGCCGGGACGGCGGCCGCGGCGGCGTTACGGTGACGCCGGCGGCGGCGGTAATAAAGGCCGCGACCAACGCCCCCAACCCGGCTTCTACCGCGACGACGTTCCGCGTAGAGCTTTCGGCTAGCGCCGGAGTCTCGGGTGTCTCCCCGGCGTCCGCCCCTACCGAGGCTAAATTCACCGTCTTCGACCTCAGCGGCCGGACCGTTCGGGTGCTATCTGTGCCCGTCAAGGGCGGCGTCGCCGCGGCGGCGTGGGACCTCACGTCCGCGAACGGCAGCCGCGTCGCGCCGGGCGTCTACCTCTGGCGCGTTGACGCCGGCGGCGCCACGACCGCGAAGAAGTGCGTAGTTAAATAAACGGTAAAAGAAATACCCCTCCCGCCCAAAAGGGCGGGAGGGGAAAAAAAGGGTATGATGGTTAAGAGGTTTACGTTTGCTTTAGCCGCGGCGGCGTTGCTGGTATGCACCGTCCAATGCCAAGATATAACGGTAAACGACGCGGGGCCGTATATACCGCCTCAGATAAGGGGCGACGACGGCCGTAGGTTGTTGTGGAAGCCTAAACCGGGCGAGAAGCAATGCTACGAGCCTGACTTCTCGCCGGACGGTACTAAGGTCGTCGTAAGTTATCGCGACGGGCCGTTCGGCCGCGACGCGGATTTAGCGATTTTAGATTTAACGAACGGCGCGTTTAAGTTAATATTAGAAGGTAACGAAGCTAAGCGTCCGCAGTGGTCGCCGTCCGGGGAGTGGATTGCGTACGAAACGAGGGCCCACTACGGAAGCCAAATATGGATAGTTAAGCCCAACGGTTCCGATAATCAACCGTTGCCTTTGGGTATTAACGAAGTGTACCTTCCTTATTGGGGGCCTCAAGGCGATAAAATATACTTCGTAGGACATTACGTTCCGCGAGAGCCTTTATATGCGCTATGGTATAGTTTAGAAAAAAAGCAGATAGGTATATTACGAAAGGGATTAGACGAGTTCAGCCATACTATAGCCGTTCCCTCGCCCGCCGGCGGTAAACTAGCGCTGGCGCTGAAGGCCCGGCGCCCGGGTAATAACGATATCCAATGCGTAGTCCTGGCTTTTATAGCGCCCGACGGTACACGATTTGAGGTAATTTGGCGGGAAATGGCGGGCGCCCTCGTCGGTATCGGAGATCCCCGGGCCTGGTCGCCCGCCGGTAATTACGTTCTTTTAAGATACGCTCCGGCCTACGGGACGGGCGAATCATTATGGACGTACGAAGTAAAGACGCGCTTAGTGTCCCAGCTCACGATGTGCGCCGCCGATAGAGAATACGAAGATGTTATGCATGGATCTTGGGGCCCGAACGGCGATATCGTTTTCGATACTTACAGTGGCCCCAATGTCGGCCGGCTTTATCTAATAAAAGCGCCGGAGTGATAAATATGATTAAGGGAACGTTGTTGTTTTGCGGTGCATTGGCAGCGTCGGCGGCGACCTCGTGGGGCTTGGACCTTTCCCTCGCGCCCGCGGTAAGCTACGGTATCTGCTTCCTCGACGGCGCGCCCAACGCCTACGAGAACTTTGAGCCGGACGCGAAGACGAACCAGCCGCTCGAGGTAACGTTGGACGCCGGCTTCGGTCGCTTCGGCGTAGCGGCCTCCTACGCGCAACGCTACGAGCTCTATAGCAACGTCGGCAAAGTCCACGACTTCACCGTCGTAGCCCGGGCCGCGTTTCTCTCCCGCGAGCGCTGGGCCTTATACGGCGTCGCGGGCGTAGGGGTTTCCAAAGCGCCG
>CAZJNB010000238.1:0-3455 GCA_964547385.1 uncultured bacterium | reverse complement strand
CATCGGTAGCCGCGTTGTAATGAACTTGTTGGGTATCGCCCACCACGCTTTCGACACCTTAGGTGACGATACCATAATAATAGCTCACGACCTGCCGCCTTCCGAAGCGGCCACCCTGCCCCGGGGAAAAGTCGCCGCGCTCGTAACCGAAGTGGGAAGCCGGACGTCCCATACCGCTATCATCGCCCGCAGTATGGAAGTCCCGGCGGTCGTAGGCGTCGACGGCGTCGTGGGTTACGTGCGTGCCGGCGACAGCGTCGTCGTGGACGGCATCGGCGGGCGCGTCTTCATCAACCCGACCGCCGCCGTCGAGGAACAATACCGCCGGCTTAGCGAAGAACTGGCCGAGGAGAAAAGGCGACGTGCGCGCTTGGCGGAGTTGCCGGCGAAGACCCTCGACGGCTATCGCATCGAACTTTCGGCGAACATCGAAGTGTTGTCGGAGTTGGAGGCGGTCCGCCGCCACGGCTGCGACGGCGTAGGTCTTTACCGGACGGAATTCTTGTTCCTCCACCGTAACGACCTACCGACGGAAGAGGAACAGCTGGACGCCTACCGGGAGGTGGCGCAGACGGCCTTGCCGCATTCCGTGATAATACGGACCATAGACATCGGCGGCGATAAATTTTTATCCTTTCCAGAGGTCGCGCGAGAGTTGAACCCCTTCCTGGGGCTACGCGCCATCCGGTTTTGCCTGGAACGCCAAGATATCTTCCGCACGCAACTCCGGGCTATTCTGCGCGCGAGCGTCTACGGCAAAGTGAAGTTGATGTTCCCGATGATTTCGGACGCCGCGGAGTTACACGCCGCGCGCAAAATAGTCGCCGACGTTCAAGCCGAACTACGCGGAGACGGCGTTCGCTTCGACGAGGGGATGGAAATCGGGATTATGGTCGAAGTCCCGTCGGCGGCCCTCAACGCCGATTTGCTCGCCGGCGTCTGCGACTTCTTTAGCCTGGGAACGAACGACCTTATCCAATATACTTTGGCGGCGGACCGGGGAAACGAGAAGATCGCCTATCTCTACGAACCGTTCCATCCGGCGGTAATAAAATTGATCAAAGAAACGGTAGACGCGGCGCACCGCCGGGGTATTTGGGTAGGCGTTTGCGGCGAGATAGTCGCCGACCCCAAAGCGGTCGTCCTTCTTCTCGGGCTCTCGTGCGACGAGTTCAGCGCCAGCCCGGCTTCCGTCCCCGGCATCAAGGCCGCGGTGCGCGCGGCGCGTTACGTGGAGGCGCGCCGACTCGCCGAGCGCGTCGTCCGTATGGGTTCGGCCGCCGAAATCCGCACTTATTTGGGCGAAGAGCTCGCGGCTATGGGCATCCCGGCCTATAAGGAGCAATGGTGAAAAAGGTAATCATCCTCGTCGGCGTCTTGGCGGCGGCCGCCGCTTGCCGGACGGATATCTTCTTCGGATTGGCCGAGGGGGCCGCGGCGAAAGTCGTCGCGCCGAACGGCCGCACGCCCTTTTACGGGGCCGGCGTTACCATCGAAGGCCTGAAGGAGGCCGGCTACTACGCCCAGACGAAGACCGACGCGAACGGCAACTTTTCCTTCCCGGCGACGCCCGACGGCCAATACCGGGTAACGATAACTTCGTCGAACGGCCTTTTTCAAACCGCTTATATGCTCGAAGTCGAAGATGGATACTCGGCCGGCGACGTCGAGATATTGGCGGCGCCCGCCCACGCCGAGAGTTTCATCAACGTTCCCGGCCGCTACGACGATATGGGCGTGGTCCTCAAAGACCTCGGTTACCGTTTTCGGACGCTCGACGCCGCGACGCTGGCCGTGGCCCCGAGCCCTTTCGATGGCGCCGACCTCGTCTGCCTAAACAGCGGCGTCGACGCGAGCTCGGCCGAGAACGCGGCCGTCATCGATAACCTCCGCCAGTTCGTAGCGGCGGGCGGCCGCCTTATGGTATCGGACCGGGCGTGGCCGTTCGTCCGCGCGGCCTGGCCCAACGCCGTCGTGTGGCCCAACGACCCGGAAGTAGGCGGCGGCAACCAGAAGACGCCGGCGGCCTTCGCCGCCGAGGACCTGAGGCGGTGCGCGACGGTGGACCGGTGGCGCCTGTATTATAGACTCGCCGGTTGGGCCCTCCCGACGAGTACGAGCGGGACGGTATTCGTCCAGGGCGACGTCGAGACCGCGGGCGGAACGCAGGAAAACGCGCCTCTCCTTGTCGGCTTCTCTTACGGCCGGGGATACGTAACCTACGCTACGTTCGATTGGCGGACCCAATACGACGAGAGCCGGCTGGCGATTCGTTCCTTCCATTATCTGATCACTAACAACTAACGGCCCGCCGGGGGGTAACCGCGACCGCGCCGTAGAAAGAACGATGAGAGCAGGGCCTCGGGTGCTACCGTTAGTGGGCGTCTTAGCCGCGCCGGGCGTTCCCCGAGCCGAAGTAGCCGCATCTTGCCGCGGCGTGCTCTTCGAACCTGATATCGCGACGAAGCCGCAACCGTTCACGTTCTCCGATTACTACCGAGGAGAGATGGGGGACGGGCTGGTACGATTCCGGCTCGGCGGCGGCCGGTTGGTTTCCGCGGGGACTTCGAGCCCTCCCGCGCACGGCTTCTCGAGCTAAGACGGGCCGCCGACGCCGACGGTGAAGACTGAGTGGGAAAAGGTTACGTCGTCGCCGGCGGCGACGGAATCGGTCGGGGCGGCCGTCGCCGCCGCGGCTGGGGCCGGCGCGGTCATTCTCCTCGACGGCGAACTCGGCGCCGGCAAGACAACCTTCGTAAAAGGGATGGCGCGCGGCCTGGGGCTTACGGCGGTGCCCCGGGGTCCTACGTTCACCCTGGTTCGGGAATACGGCCCCTTAGTCCACGTCGACCTCTACCGCCTCGCGGGAAGTGCGGCGGGAGGCTTGGGCTTGGAGGAATACCTCGGCGGCGAACGAATAATAGTCGTGGAATGGGGTTCGCGGTTGGGGCGCGCGTTCTGGGGGAAGGGGACGGCTATCGTAGAGTTAACGTTCGATATCATAGACGCGACGCGACGACGGCTTAGCGTTACCTACGACGCGTCTCTCCCCGGCGACTTCCGGATAAGGTTGGAAGAGATATTTTGCGGGTCGTAGCGCTCGAGACCTCTACGGCGCGCGTTTCCGTGGCGTTCGTGGACGACGAAACGGGTTGCGCGGAGAGGCGCGCCGTCGAAGGAACGGGCCGGCTGTCGCGCGTCCTTATGCCCGCGCTGGTAGAGCTCGAGAGGGCGGCGTGGCCGCTGGGGGCGTCGGACCTAATCGTCTGCGCCGGCGGCCCGGGTTCCTTCACCGGCCTCCGCGTGGGGATGGCCGCGGCCAAAGGCATCGCCTTCGTAACGGGCGTTCCCGTAATTGCGGCCTCGTCTCTCGCCGCCATCGCCGCCTCGGCCGGACGGCAGGGGCGCGTCGTCGCGGCGGTAGATGCCCGCGGCGGCTATTATTACTACGCTAT
>CAZJNB010000237.1:0-3467 GCA_964547385.1 uncultured bacterium | reverse complement strand
GAGAGAAAGTGAACGGGGTGTTGATAAACGGGTCGCCGCCGTTCACTTATCGGGACGCCGGCGCGGCCGGCCTCAGCTCGTGTCGTTATTGGCTCGAGGCGGTGGATACGAAGGGCCGCGGGACCCTATACGGCCCGGCGCCGCTCGAGGAGGGGACCGCGCCCGCGGCGTTCGCCCTCGGGCAGAATTACCCCAACCCGGTCGTCGCGGCGACTACTATCGGCTACGAAGTCCCGGCGGGGGTGGCCGGTGGGACGTTAGCGCTCACGTTCTACGACGTCGCCGGGCGGCGGGTCGCCGGGTTTGAGCTCGGGCCGGCGGTCGCCGGTTCCCACAAGTTCGTATGGCACGGCGCGAACGCCGGCGGCACGCGGCTTGCGCCGGGCGTATATGTCTACCGCCTTACGCTCGACGGCGACCACGTCGCGAGCCGGCGGCTGGTAGTAGCGAAGTAAAGAGCGTCTCTCGGCGAGAACTCGTGTGTCTTGGATACGTTGCGACGTAGCGTTGACGGTCCTTAGAAATAGGGGATGGCTATTCCCGACGTTCATCGTTCTCCTTTTCGCGTTGGCGTGCGAAGACGGAGGGGGCTCGGCGCCGGCGAACGGCGGTCGCGTCTGGGTCATCGACCAACCGGCGTTAAAGGTAGCCGTCTACACCTACGGCGGCGAACGGCTCTTTGACTTCGGTGAGATAGAATATTTCTTTAAGCCGAACTGCATCGCCGTCGACCGCCGGGACGGCTCGGCCTGGGTCCTCGACTATTACGTAAATAAATTACGGAAGTACGACGCCGAGGGAAACCTCGTCTACGAGACGCCCGGCTTCGAGGGTGGCGAGCCGCTTATCCTGCGCGGGACGTCGCTCGCGGTGGACCAGGAGACCGGTGCCTGTTGGCTCGCGGACCGCTCGCACAACCGGGTGTTGAAGTTCAACGCGGCCGGCGGCGTCGCCGCGAAGGTAACGGGTTTCAACTCGCCGCGCTCGGTATCGCTGGTGCCGGCGTCGGGCGAGTGTTGGGTGGCGGACGAGCTTAACGACCGCGTCGTGAAGTTACCGGCGGACGTCGCGGGCGAAGTGAACGCCGACGACGTCGCGCTGGCGAGTTGCGCCGGCTTCGACGTTCCCTTTGCGGTCGCCGCGGACCCGGCGGGGGGCGTGTGGGTTTTGGATAAGGGCGCCGGCGCCGTCGTGAAAGTTACCGCCGCCGGCAAGAAAGTCGCGACGGTAACGGGCTTCGACTTTCCCTACGACGCGGTAGTCTCGCGGGGCGCGGACGCGGTCTTCGTCGTCGACGAGAACAAGGGGATAATGGCCGTAATCGCGCGGGACGTGGACGGCGAACAGCCGCTCAGCGCGGCGGCGAAGTTCACGCTGACGGGTTTCACGATGCCCACGGACGTCGAACTCGACGAGGACGGCGGCTTTGTCTTCGTCGCGGACGGCGATGCGCTCCGGCGTTATACAACGGCCGGGACGTTGGTGGTGACGTACGAAGGTTTAACGACGCCGGTTATGGCGAGCGCCGACCCGGAATGAATGTCCGCCCGGGCCGTGGCGTTGCTTGGGCCGGGGGCGGAACGATTAACTCTTGACGGCGGCGGCCGAACGTGTAATAATAATTGGTAAACTACGCGGTTTTTTACGGCGCCGTCGGCTCGCGGCGGTGAGACGGGAGGTAGCAGAGAGATGAAGATATTTACTATATTGGCGGCGTTGGCGTTAGCGGCCGGCGCGTTCGCCGCGGAGGCGCCGACGTGGGCGCGGGTCTATTACGACTCCACTGTGGCGATGGAACGGGACATCCTGGCCCAGGGTTTTGACGTGTGCTCGGGTCGGGCCGGCGAATACGTGGACGTAATCGCAAGCGGCGACGACTTGGCGGGGCTTCAGGACCTCGGTTACCGCATCGAGGTGCTTTCCGAGAACGCGTTCGCGGGTATCGACGCCCTTCCGCCGGACCTGGGCCTTTACCATACGTATCAAGAGATGCTCGACGAGCTCCAGCAATACGCCGCGGCGTATCCCAATATATGTCGGCTGAATTACGTCGGCTATACGTGGGAGAACCGGAACATCTGGCGCCTCCGGATTTCGGATTACCCGGACCGCTCGGAACCGCAGGAACCCAAGCTCTACGTCGTCGGCAACCACCACGCCCGGGAGCTGATGACCGTCGAAATTCCCCTCTACTTCATCAAGACGCTCCTCGAGGGATACACCAAGGACGCGGGCATCAAGTATTATGTAGATAATTACGAAATAGACATTATCCCGATGGCGAACCCCGACGGCCACGTCTACGTCGAGAACCACAGCGGCGGGAGCCCTAATTGGTGGTGGCGTAAGAACCGCCGGAACAACGGCGGCGGCTCCTACGGCGTGGACCTAAACCGTAACTACGGCTACAAGTGGGGTTACGACGATGTTGGCTCAAGCCCCAACCCCGGCTCGAATGTCTACCGCGGGCCCGCGGCCTTCAGCGAGCCGGAGACGACGGCGCTCCGGAGCCTGATGTCGGGCACCGACTTCCTCTTCGGCATGGACTATCACAGCTACGGCGAATACATCCTCCTGCCGTGGGGCTACCTGCCGGCTAGCCAATCCCATACGCCCGAGCACTCGCTCTTTATGGAAGTCGGGAACGGCATGAACACCCAGCTCGGTAACCGTTACCGCGTCGGGACGATTCCGGAGATGTTATATCGGGTCAACGGCGATTCCTCCGACTATTACTACGGCGAGCAGACCGAGAAGGCGAAGACCTACGGCATCGGCTTCGAGGTCAATCATTCCTTCGCGCCGCCGGAATCGGAAATCGACCCGACCGTCAAGGAGCAGAAGAAGGTTTTGTTGTGGCTCCTCGAGTATATGCGCCAATACCTCACCGGCGTGGAACTTAGCGACTTCGAGGGGCACGCCCGGGAAGGGCGCGCGGTTCTGAGCTGGGCCACCGGCCGCGAGTATAACCACGCGGGCTTCAACCTCTACCGGGAGGAGGCCGGCGCCGCGACGGCCGCGGGAAGCCGTATTAAGGTCAACGACGGCCTCATTACCGGCACGTCGCCGTATCGCTTCGTGGACGACGGCGTCGCCGCCGCCCGGGCCTACGACTATTACCTCGAGGACGTTACGCTCAGCGGCGAGACCAATATACACGGGCCCGCGCGGGTAGATATGGGCGGGTTCGGCAAGGCCGCGTTCGCCCTCGGGCAAAACGCGCCCAACCCGGCGCGGCGCGCGACGACCGTTACGTTCTCGCTGGCGTCGCCCGGCGACGTTACGCTCACGATATACGACCTCGCCGGCCGGAAGGTAATGACGGCGTTCGCGGGCGCCGCGGCCGCGGGCGATACCGCCGGCGCGGTGGACGTTTCGGCGCTCGCGCCGGGCGTCTATACCTATCGGCTCGAGTGCGTCCCCGCCGCCCGGGCCGTCCGGCAGAGGGGGGCGGGCGAGCCACGCCC
>CAZJNB010000236.1:0-3491 GCA_964547385.1 uncultured bacterium | reverse complement strand
ATACGAAAAGGCGTTACAGCTGGCCGAATACGCCGGCGACGACGAAGGCCGGGCCTGGGCCTTGAACGGCCTCGGCTTAGCCGCGATGAACCTGGGCGAGCTCGATAAAGCTAAGGCGTTCCACGAAGAAGGTGCGGACCTCGCGCGGGCCCGCGGCTTCGACGCGGCCCTGGCCGCGAACGTCGGTAACCTCGGCTTAGTCCTGAGGCGACAAGGCGACCTAAGCGGCGCCCTCGCGAAGCACGAGGCGGCCCTCGAAATACACCGGGCCCTCGGCAACCGCCTGGGCGAGGCCCAAGACCTCGGCAACATAGGTATAGTCCTACAGCAACAAGGGGACCTCAGCGGCGCCCTCGCGAAGCTCGAGGAGGCTCTCAAAATTCACCAAGACCTCGGCAACCGCCTGGGCGAGGCTGTTAACCTCGGCAACATAGGCTTAATCCTGAGGCAACAAGGCGACCTGAGCGGCGCCCTCGCGAAGCACGAGGCGGCCCTCACCCTCCACGGGGCCCTCGGCTACAGGCTGGGCGAGGCCCAAGACCTCGGGAACATCGGCTCGGTCCTTATGCTTCAAGGCGAGCTAAGCGGCGCCCTCGCGAAGCACGAGGCGGCCCTCAAGATTCACCGGGCCCTCGGCAACAGGCTGGGCGAGGCCAACCAGCTCGGCAACATCGGCTTGGTCCTCTTTGATAAGGGCGACCTCCGCGGCGCCCTCGCGAAGTTTAAAAAGGCCCTCGCGATTGACCGGGACCTCGGCTACAGGCTGGGCGAGGCGCGAACCCTCGGCAACATAGGCTTTGTTTATATCAGGAAGAAAGAGCCGGCGAAGGCGCTCGAATACTTGGAGGACGCGCTGGCGATAGCCGAGGCCGTCGGCGCCGCGCGCGAAGTAGAGATTATTAAAAGGAATATCGAGAAGGCCAAGGATATGCTCGAGGGCGGCGGTTAAGACAAGCGGCTTAAGCCCCTTGTCATTTTTCGGGCCGGTCTAAAGACCGGCCGCTACATATAACAGCTACATATAACACCTGCATATCACATAACGCTTAACGCCGGCGCCGAGATATGCTATATTAACGCCGCGGCTCAGCTTGGCCTGAGACGCGGCTTATATCAATTATGCTCGAATACGTCCGATGCAACCTCTGCGGCGGCGACGACTACGCCGTCGTCTATCCGGCGACGGTAGACGAATACACGCTGGGCGACGTGGAGCTCTACCGCCAGTCGGACCCCAACAACCTGAGCTGTCGCATCGTCAAGTGCCGCGACTGCGGCCTGGTCTACGCCAACCCGCGCGAGCCGACGGCGCTGATGGCCGACATCTACCGCGACGTGGAGGACGACGTCTACCTGGAGCAGAAGCCCGCGAAGGACGCGTCCTACCGGTGGAACATAGACCGGCTGGAGCGCCACGTGCGGCACGGCCGCCTCCTCGACGTCGGCTGCGGCCACGGCTTCTTCCTGTCGCTGTTGGACCCGGCGCGGTGGGAGCGGCGGGGGGTGGAGCCGGCGCGCGCCGCGGCCCGCCACGGCCGGGAGGTCTTCGGCCTCGACGTCAAGTCCATCTTCCTCGCCGAGAACGAACTGCCACGGCAGTATTTCGACGCCGTGACGATGTTCCACGTCCTGGAGCACGTCGCGGACCCGCGCCGCGACCTGGAGCTCGCGTATGAGCTCCTGAAGCCGGGCGGCTACCTCTACCTCGAGTTCCCGGACGTCGCGAGCGTCTTCGCGCGCTGGCGGAAGCGCAGTTGGTGGTATATAATGCGCTTCCATACGTATTACTTCGACGAGGCCACGGCGACGCGCCTGCTGGCCGCCACGGGCTTCGTCCCGGTGGACGTCCACCAGCCGGTGAAGACCTGGACCCTCGGCTACCTCGCCCATAAGCTCCAGGCCTACGGCGGCTACTTCAACTTCGCCGAGAAGCTCTTCAAAACGTTCGGCGTCGCCAACATCCCCCTTCGGATAAACCCCCGCGATATCTTAGGCATCATCGCGCAGAAGGATTAGGCCGCGGTGGCGGTATCGGTCAAGCGCGCCGTCGCCGGGATGAGCCTCCTCAACCTCGCCGCGATGGCGGGCGCCGCGGCGCAGGCCATCGTCATCGCCCGCGCCTTCGGGACCGCGCGCGCCTACGACCTCTACCTCCTCGTCGCCATCCTCCCCGAGCTCCTCACCATCTTCACCCAAAACCTCTTCGCCGCGCTCCTCCTGCCGCTCTTTCACAAGCTCCAGGCCGAACACGACGAGCGGGAGGCCTGGCGGCGGGTGTGGAACGTCGCCAACGTCTGCTTCGTCTGCTACGCGCTGGCCGCGGCGGCCCTCTTCGTCTTCGCCCGGCCCGTCGCGGCGCTCTTGGTTCCCGACGCCGACGCCGCGGAAGTCGCCTACGCGGCGACGCTGTTGCGCATATTCGCGCCCGCGGTCGCCCTCTCGCTCCTCCTGCGGACGTTCCTCTCGTTCCATAATGCGCTCGAGTCGTTCGTCTTTCCGGCCACGACGAACCTCGTCCCGCCGGCGCTCGTAACGGCCGCGGTCCTGCTCTTCGCGACGTCCCTCGGGCCGCTCGCGATCGCGGTGGGCGCGGTGGCCGCGGCGGCGTGCCAGGTGCTTATCCTCACCGCCCGCGTAATTACCCGCGGGTTTAAATGGTGGCGACCCACGCTCGACGTGCGCGCGCCGGAGGTGAAACTCTTCCTCGCCTGGGCGGCGCCGCTGGCGTTCGGCGCCGCGGCGGAACAGCTCGCGACGTTCATCGACCGCCAGGTAGCCGCGTCGCTGGGCATCGTGGGCGCCATCTCGGCGCTCAAATACGCGTTCACCCTCTCCAGCTTCACGATCGCGTTCTTCTCGGTCCCGCTGGCGCGCGTAACGTTCACCTATCTCTCGCGCGCCGCGGCGCGCGCGGCCCGCGCAGACATCAACGAGCGTTTCAACCGCGTCCTGCGCCAGCTCGCGATCTTCTACGTCCCGGCGTCCGCCGGCCTCATCATCTTGGCCGGGCCGATTATCCGCTTCCTGTATATGGGCGGCAAGTTCGACGCCGCGTCCGTCGCCCTCGCGCGTCCCGCGGTCGCGGCCTACGCCGTGGGGTTGTTCTTCCTCGTCGCGACCAACCTCGTCCGCTACGTCGCCTACTCGTATAAACGCTACCTGGCGTATTCCCTCATCGCCGTGGGCGCCGTCGCGGCGACGTATATCTTCGACCGGGCCTTCGCCGCGCGATGGGGCTATTGGGGAATCGCGCTCGCGCGGAGCGTGGTGGCGTGCGGCTGGGGCGCCGCGGTATTCCTCTTCCTCGCGCGGGCGGAGGGCTTGCGCCTCCGGCGGGAGGTCTTAGCGACGGTCTTACGGACCTTGGCCGCGGCCGCGCCGATGTCGCTCTTGGTGTGGTGGCTTGCCCGGTTGGATTGGCAGCTTGGCGGGCCGGCGCGCATCGAGCCGTTCGTTGTCGCCGCCGCGTCGGCCG
The DNA here is from genome assembly GCA_964547385.1 of uncultured bacterium. Taxonomy (GTDB): domain Bacteria; phylum RBG-13-66-14; class B26-G2; order WVWN01; family WVWN01; genus CAZJNB01. Next base: position 16 of record CAZJNB010000236.1, on the reverse strand, counting down.
CCGCGGGCGGCGCCCT
>CAZJNB010000235.1:0-3511 GCA_964547385.1 uncultured bacterium | reverse complement strand
GGCCCGCCGCGGAGGAGCGGCCCGGCTATCGGGTGCGCCGCGGCGTTGTAACGCCCGACCAATTCCGCGAGCGGCGTCTCCCACATATTGCCTATACTCAAGCCCTGGCAGAGGTGGACGTGGCCGAAGGCGTCCACGTGGACGCGCCCGGGGTCTTTCAAATCCTCGTGGGGACACTCGGCCAGCTCCTCCCACGGCCTGGTCGGCAAGCCCGCGAGCAACTTCTCGACGGCCCGCCCCTTGAACAACACGCCGCCGGCGACGACCGGCTCCCCCTTAACGTAACCCTCGCCTCCGGCCGGCGCGACGGCGGGTTGCTCGATACAGATGGAGGCGGCGGCCAGGTCCAACTTCCGGGCCGCGGCCAACGCCACCTCGGCCGGCGTCTCCTCCTCGCCCTCCTCCTCTTCACCGTGATGGAACGCGTCGTCGCTCACGCTCAGGTCCACGACGCCCAGCTCGGCCAGCGGCGCGAGCCAGAGCGCGGCGTCCTCGACGGCGGTGGCCCAGTAGCAATTGGTAACGACGCCGGCCTCGAATCCCTTGGCCCGGGCGAGCCGGATGCCCTCCAGCATTAACGAGTAATAGAGGAACGGCTCGCCGCCCTCGAAGTATATCCGTTCAACGGTGCCGAGCTTCGCCGCCTCGTCGAGGGTCCGGCGAAGTTGCGCCAGCGTAAAAGTCCCCTCGGCGTCCGGGCCGCAATAGAGGAAGCAGTGGTCGCACTCGAAGAGACACGTATATGTCAAAAGAAAATGGATTCCGCTGAGCATCGTCGTTCTCCTTTCGCCGGTAACGGCTGGGGGGGCGCCCACGCCGCTACGACGGCCGACGCCGCGCCCTCTTGCGGGCCCTCGCCCGCGATATTATCCGCGGGAGGGCGACGGGGAGACGGAGGTAGAACGGCCAGCCGGGGAAGCCGATACGAAGGCCCTTCCTGGCGAGCGCCCACAGCCGCTCGCGGTCGAAGAAATCCGCGCTGATCTGTTTTACGATGCGGTTTATCTCCGCCCGGCCGTACTTCTTGGAATAGATACGGCCGCCCTCGCCGACGTAGTAATCGGCGTTCTCTTCCAAAAGAGCCTTCAGGCCCGAGTATTTCTCGTAGCGCAGGCGGTTGGGGCTTATGAGGTCGACGCCGAGCTCCCTCGCAAAGGGCGCGATTTCGAGCATCTCCTCTTCGGTCTCGCCGATGATGCCGACGATAAAATAGCCGTTAATAAGTATATTGGATTCCCGCAAGACTTCGAACGCCTCTCTCGCGTCCGCGGTCGTGAAGCCCTTATTGAGCTGTTGCAGGCTTTTATCTTGCGCCGATTCCAAGCCGACCATCAGCAGGCGGAAGCCCGCGGCATACATTTTCTTTAGTAAAGCCGGGTAATTCGCGATCGAGATACGCGCGTTCGCGACGTACACCTTTTTCAACTTCTCCGCGATAATAAGGTCGCAAATCCTATCCACCCTCTCGATATCCGCGAAGAAGTTGTCGTCCACGAACGCCACCGTGCCGGCGTCCACCTCGTGAAGCTCCGCGACCACCGACTCGGGCGTGCGCGCCGACCAATCGCGCTTCTGCCCGAGGGGGTTTAGCTTGAACGAGCAGAACTTGCAGTTGAACGGGCATCCCTGTGAGCTCAAGACCGAGTCGAAGGTATACCCCAGCCCCACTTTCTGGTAGCTGACTTTATAGGTATATCGCCTTAGGCGGCGGTCGGGGAAGAGGGCGTTGGACACCGGCCCGAGGTCCCGGTTCGCGTTGTGAACGACTTCGCCGTCGCGCCGGAACGACAGCCCCGTAATGTCCTCCGGCGCACCGGCCGCGGCGACGAAGTCCCGCATTATCTCCTCGCCGTCGCCGCGGACGATGACGTCTATATTGGGGCACCGGGCGAAGAGCTCTTCCACGTTATCGGTGGCGTATTTGCCGCCGACGACGGTCGTAACCTCGGGCGGGAGGGCCCGGATGACCTCGCACACCGCGTCGAACTCGTAATGCCAGTTCACGCTCACGCAGAAGAGGTCCGCGCCGCCGGCGAGCGCTTCACCGACGTGCTTCTCGTAACGCAAGTCGATTATGCGCAGTTCGCCGACGGCGTCTTGTATCGCCGCGGCGACGTACTCCAGCCCCAGCGGCGGGAAGAACTCGTAGACCGGGACCTCCTGGCGGTAGGGGTAAATACAGACGACCCTATTATATTTCAATACGGTTCCTTTCGGAATAGGCGCCGCCGCGGCGCCAACCGTCACCGCGCCGGCCACGGGCGGATACATTTACAAAAGCCGTGGTAGTTGGCGCAGATGCCGCCCAGCACCGAGAATAACCCCCAGAATAGCGGCTGCCCGAAGACGTGCGCCAGGTCCGGCTTCGCGTAGGGCAACAGGTAGAGGCCCCAGGTTATCATAAAACACCCCAAGACGATACACGTATGGCCGAATATGAGGACCGCGACGCGGCCGCCGCGCCACCCCAAGTAGACGAGGGACGCGCCGACCGACAACGGGATGACCGAAAACATACTGCCGCCCCTCAACAGCGAGGACACGCCTAAAATAACAAGGGCCGCGCCCAGGATTAGCGTTACCGGGCTCCGCAACTTCATTACGCCTCCTGCCGCCGTCGGGCCATAGCGCCCCGGCGTGTGTCGCGACCTTCGCCGGAAACGCGGCCAAGCCGGCGTCTACAAATTTATTAACCTTTGCCTTTGACCTCCGCGAGGCGTTTGCCGAGGAGGTTCAACTTATATTTCCTAATCGTCGCGGGCGGCAATACTTCCCCTTGTGGGCCCCCAAAAGACAGCGCGTCGAAAGGGCACTGGACGATACAGGCGCCGCACTGGACGCATCGCCCGGGCCGGACTATCGACGCCGTATGTCTTTCGCGGTCCACCTCGTAACAGTTCCGCGGGCACACCTCTTCGCAGACACCCGCGCCCTTACATTTCTCCTTATCGAGGACTACCTTCAGGAGCCGGTCCTCGTGTAGGCCGCTCTTATACGTCGGCGTGCTTCCCATCAAATCAATGCTCAGGAGGAGAACGACGATGAAGGACACCAAGCCCCAGCGGAGAACGCCGGCCCACCCGAGATAACCCGTCAAGATGTCGCCGGCGACGAGGACCAGGACCGCGGCGGCCCACAATATCACCAAGATCCGGGCGAAGTCAAAGATGACGGTGTATTTACTGAAGGTTATTCCCCTACGCCGCGGCCGGAGCCGCCGGGCGTAAAGGGGAAACGACGCGAATATCAAGAACGACAGGCCCCAAATAACGAGCGTTAACGGGAGAATTATACGCCGCCAAAAGGGTAACATAATAAGGGCCACGACGGCCGAGAACGGGAACGCCCACGCCGCGGCCATCTCGAGCCGCGGCCCGAGCGCGAACGCGACCTGGCGCGTCGCGGCCGTCTTCGTATAACCGTCCGCGACGAACGCGGCGATATCCTTCGCGTAGACCGGCCCCCATATCACCCGCCACCCGGCCTTTTTCCGCACGACCCCGGCCTCAAT
>CAZJNB010000234.1:0-3543 GCA_964547385.1 uncultured bacterium | reverse complement strand
GCCGACGTGAAGCGGGAGGGATTTATGAAAAGGGTATTAACGAACGTGGAATTGGCCGCGGCGTTGGCCGGCGTGTTGCTGGCCGCGTGCGCCGGCGGGCCGCTCGAGAACGCCGGCGGGAAAGTGCCCGAATTCACCGGCGCCTGGGGGAAAGAAGGCTCCGCGGAGGGTAACTTCGACCTCCCTATCGACGTGGCCGCGGCCCCCGCTGGCGGCAACGTCTACGTCGTGGATTGGGCGAACAACCGTATCCAATACTTCTCGGGCACCGGCGACTTCTTGGGCGCGTGGGGAACGCGGGGCAGCGGCGACGGCGAGTTCGACCAACCGAAAGGAATCGCGGTCGCGCCGGCCGGCGGAAACATCTACGTCGCGGACACCTACAACCGCCGCGTTCAATATTTCACGCCGGCGGGCAGTTTCCTGGGGAAATGGGGCGCGTTCGGGACCGGCGACGGCGAGTTCACGGACCCGAGCGGCGTCGCCGTGGCCGCCGACGGGACCGTCTTCGTCGCGGACGCCGGGAACGACCGGATACAATACTTCACCGCGAACGGCAGCTTTTTAGGGAAGTGGGGCGCCGGCGGCGACGGCGACGGCCATTTCGATTATCCCTATCGCGTGGCCGTCGCGCCATCCGGGAACGTCTACATCGCCGATATGTTCCACGACCGCGTCCAATATTTTACGTCGGCCGGGAGTTTCCTGGGTAAATGGGGCGCGCCGGGGACCGGCCCGGGCCAGTTTCAGACGCCGTCCGGCATCGCCGTCGGCGCCGCCGGCAACGTCTTCGTCGCCGACACGTTCAACGACCGCATCCAAATCTTTTCGGCGACCGGCGTATACTCGGGAGAATGGGGCCAAACCGGCGCCGGGAACGGCCGCTTCGACTCGCCGCGCGGCGTGGCCGCCGGCGGCTATATATACGTCGCGGACGCCGGGAACGACCGCATCCAATATTTCCGGTAAAGGCCCGGCCGCGAGCCGATATATAGCATAAAGGCCGCGCGTCTGCGCGGCCTCCCTTCGGCCCTCTTCCCATCCCTTATCTTCCGCTAACCGGCTAGCCGGTTACCGCCGCGGCGAAGACCTGGCCGAACTCGCGCCACGCCTGAAAGACGTCTTCGTCCGGCGCGAAATCCACCCCCGGCGACGGCTCGACGATGCACGCGCCCAGCGCTTCCAAGCGGCCGGCTACGTCCCGGACGGTGCCGCCGGTGCCGCCGAAGGACCCGAACGCCGCCGCCGGCTTCTTGGCCATCGTCGCCGCCGACATCATCTCCAACACGCCCTCCACCGGCGCGAGCGCCTCGCCGCCCGCGGTCGGTACGCCGACGAGAACGCCGGCCGCTTCCGCTAACAACTTCCCCACCGCCGCGGCCCCCGCCGCCGTTAGGTCGCATAATACCGGGATAACGTCGCGGGAAGTAAGGCCGCGGGCAACCTGGTCGGCGATCTGCGCCGTATTGCCCACGCCGCCGAGGTAGAAGACCGCGACGACCGGCTTCCCGATAGCCGTATCCGCCTCCTCGCTCCACCGGCGGTAGAGCTCGATATACCGCCGCGGGTCTTTCCGCAAAACCGGCCCGTGGCCGTTGCAGATAACGTCTATCGCCAAGCCGTCGAGCTTTGCGACCGCGGCGCGGACCTTATCTTTGAAAGGCCTCATAATATGGTCGAAATAAAACCGGTACGCCTCGGCGAAGTCGCCAGCCTCGTCGTCAAAGACGGCGTCCACGTCACAATAATGGCTCCCGAACGCGTCGCACGTGAAGATAACGCGGTCGCGCGGCGAATAGGTGAACATCGTATCGGGCCAGTGGAGATACGGCGCGGCGATGAACGACAGCGTGCGGTCGCCGAGGTCGAGGGTATCGCCGTCGTTCACGGCGCGCATCTCTCCCGAAAGGTTGAAGAGCGAGCAGACGTGCCGGCACGCGGCCTCCGAGGTGATAATCTGCGCATTCGGCGCGGCCTCGAGGACCCAGGGAACCGCGCCCGCGTGGTCGCTCTCCGTATGGTTTAGGATAAGGTATTGTATCTCGAGGGGGTCTATCAGCGACTTCAGCTTCGCGAGGTATTCGTCGCGGAAGGTCACCCGGACCGTCTCGACGAGCGTCGCCTTCTCGGCCTTTATCAAATAAGCGTTATAGGTAGTGCCGCCGGGCGTCGCGAGGACCGTCTCGAAGGCGTCCATCTTGGGGTCGTGGACGCCGAGCCAATAGATATCGTCCGTCACTTTTACGGGCGCCGTTTTCATAAAGTTCCTTCCGGACTGCCGCCGGCGAGATAAATCGTCTGCGTAGGATAAGCGAATTCTATCTTGCGCGCGGCGAATTCCTCGTATATCCGTAAATTAAGCTGCTGTTGTATATCCATATACTCCTTATAATCGTTACTCATCACGTAATAGACGACCTCGAAGTTAAGGCTGGAATCGGCGTAGGCGGCGAAGTGGGCTCGGTCGAAGTCGGCGCCCTCGAGCCGTTTCATAATACCCTCAATTAAGCCGGGGATTTCTCTCAACTTCTCCGCGGGCGTGTCGTACGTTACGCCCAGCGTGAAGGCGACCCGGCGCTTGTGCATCCTCTTGAAGTTACGGACCCGCGAGCCGGTGAGGTCCGTGTTCGCGAAGACCAGCTCCTCGCCGCTCAGGCTCCGCACCCTCGTCGTCTTTATGCCTATGTGCTCCACGGTCCCCTCTTTATCATCCACGACGATATAGTCGCCGAGCTCGAACGGCCGGTCGAGGAGAATCGCGAAGTAGCTGAACAGGTCGCCCAGAATCGCCTGCGCCGCGAGGGCGACGGCGATGCCGCCGATGCCGAGCCCCGCGATCGCCGTAGATACATTAAAGCCGAGGTTATCGAGGAGAAAGAGGAGCCCCAACGACCAGATGATTACGCGGATAATGGGGATGAGGACTTTGATCGTCTTCTCGCGGGTCTTATCCTTCTCCTTCCCGAGCCAATAGCTCTGCAGGAAGTAGTTGGCGACGCCGGCGAGGACACGAATCCCGAAGAGCGTCCCCAATATCGTCGCGGCGACGTTTATCCCCTGGGCGACGCCCGCGTGGAACGTCAGCGTCCGGAGGGCCATATACAGCAGGCCGAGGTAGAGGAGCGGAACGACCGCGCGTTCCACCGTCCGGATAACGAAGTCGTCCAACGTCGTCTCGGTCCGCGCGGCCCACCGGCGTAGTTTCCGCAGGACGACGGCCTTCGCGATACGGAGCACTACGACGCCGACGACGACGGCGCCGAGCGCAATCGCGTAATCCAAAACGCGGTTTTGATAAAACGTATAGTCTAATATTTCGCGCAACATCTTTTATGCCTACTTTCGGACCGGTCGTACCGACCCCGCCCGCGCACCCCGCGAAGAGACCGTCGAAATATAGATTACCGCCGTGGGCGCGTCAAGGTTAAAAAAGGACCTCGCGTGAAAAAGCCCGGCGGGCGCCGGGCCGAATTCGCTGGGGGGAGCGGGTGGGAATCGAACCCACCGGCGACAGGGCTAGTGCCGCCGCACGGATTTGAAGTC
>CAZJNB010000233.1:0-3548 GCA_964547385.1 uncultured bacterium | reverse complement strand
GAGCTCGGCGCCGCTGGCGGTGCGCGACGCCCGGAAATAGACAAGCTCGATGCCGATAAGGCCGCCGGGGCGGTGGCCGCCATAGTCATCGTAAAGCGGCGCGGGCGTAGGCCGCTGCCACGACGGCTGATATAACACCATAAACGGGTCGCCCGCCCAATAATACATCAGCGTCCCGTCCGAACCCCAGTAGTTCTGGGGATATATGTTGCTCGTTTGGCCGGTGGCGAAGCCGAGCGCCTCGCCGGCGGCCTTCCCGGCCGTCAGGTAGTCGGCCATCATACACCAGAACCACCCGGAGCCTTCCCACGAGACCGAGACGTAGGAAGAAGTGGCGCCGGCGCCGCCGTGGCGGAAGCCACTCTCGTTCCACTCGCCGCCGCCGACGAGGCAGGCGTCGAAATTAATTACGGCGCCGCGGATATTCGCCAGGCCATTATCCCAATCGTTAAAATACAACGTCCCCGGCACCGACGTTATCTTCCCCTCGGGCGCGGGCCAGTATTCCGTCCCCCACGGGACCGTCTCGTTACAGCCGGCGTCCTTTTGCATCGGACAGATTACGGTGTAGTTGCCGTGGCCCGAGAAGTAAAAAAAGTTCGCGCCCTCGTTGAGATAGTAGAAAAACCCCTCCAACGTATGCCAAGCCGGGTTGATGGGGTGCTGGTTGCTCCCGCCGTAGGTTCCGGCGTCGTAACCCGCGTCGTATATCGTCTCGTAGCCGCCGGCGGTGAAGCGTTCGGCCACGCCCACTTCGTTGAACCCGGGCACGCCGAATATCTCGTTCACGCACCGCCCTTGGTTGTTATTATCAGTAAACGTATACCCCTGTTCATAATAATGGCATACGAACGAATTGAAAGCCATTATCGAACGTTCCCGGTTGGGGTTGCCGAATATCATCGCCCGATATAACGCGGCCCGGTTCGCGAAGAAGATATTCTGGGCGACGTTGCCGGGCATCCGCCCCGGGAGGCAACCGTCTTTCCCCGGCTCGAGGGGGTTGCCGACGATGGCGCGCTCGAACGTAACGTACGTGCTATTGCCGCCGCTCTTGGGGCCGAAATAGGTTACCCACTCGAGCGCCGCGGCGTCCGCGCCGCCGATGCTCGCGAGCCAATTCTTGAACTCCTGCGCGATCTGGAGCTCGCCGGCGTCGTATTCCGGCGGCAGCCGCCACGTCCCCAGCTCGAACTTCTCGGTGGGCATATCCAGGCCGGCTAAAATATCCGCCGTAGCGTCGACCTTATCCGAAACGTTGATGCCCAATTTAGCGGCGTAGCCGCCGTGGCGGGCGCCGGCGAGCGCCGCGGCCATCGACTGACGGCCGTCCTTAAACGTCATAAGCGCCGAATGGCCCGCCTGCGCCCGCATATAGGGGACGAACTGCTCGAGCGCGGTGAAGTCCTGGACGATTTTATAGCCGCGGTTCTCGAGCTTCGTGTTCACTTCCGGACCACAATAATCGTTGAGCTCGACGAGGTAGACGTCTTTCACGCCGGCGTGGGCGAGGGCCCGAAACGTCTCGCCCGGCACCTTGTTCTTTTCGACGAACAACAGCGGCGCGTTCAACATCGCCGCCAGCGCGGCGCCGTTCGCGGCGCTCTCGTATTCGTACTCCGTAGGCGTCTTCTCATATGGAACCAGGACCGCGGCGTCCGCGTATTCCCAATCCCGCGCCAACTTCTCCGCCATTTCCGGCGGCGCCGACGCCTGAAGACGCACAACCTTCGTGGAAGGTATATTGTATTTCGTGACGAGGTCGTTTAACTTTTTATCGGAGACGTCGCCGACGGCGATAATTTCCTCCAGGCCGCCGGCGGCCGCGAAGTAGGCGGCCAGGTCGTCGTGGAAATAATCGACCCAGGCCCCCGCGGTATCCACTACCAGCGGCGACTCGTAACAGCTCCCCTGGTAATGGAATATATGCGCCGGAACCGCGGCGATGAAGTTGTAATAGGTATCTATATCGCCGGCGTCATAGTGGACCACGCCGAGCCGCGCTTGGACTTCAAACCCGTCTTCGGCGAGAGCCGCCGCCGCAAACACAACCACTATCGCCAACGATAATACCGTCATTCCCTTTACCATATAAGAAACCTCCACCTTTTTCTCTATTATAATTTTAACGGCTCGGCGCGTAAAAAGCAAGCAATTTTAACCGGAGCACCGGCCGCCGCCGCCGAGAAACGCCGACGACGCCAATACAACCTCGCCGGCCATCAACATAAGGGCCGCGGCCGCGGCGAGCGCGCCCAGCGCGAAACTCCGCCGAGTCGTACCGCCGGGCGGCCGGCGCGTTACGACCGCGCCGGGATATAACTTAGAGAGCTTATCGCCGCTTATTTTCCCGGGCGACGATTCCGAGGACACGAAACGCCGATACGGCTCGAACGCCGGATAACGTAACGCCAACGCGCGCGCCCTCAAGGCCGCGGCGAACGCCACGAACGCAGGCGTCGTCGTGAAGTTCGTATATCCGCTCGAGAGCGGCGTCGTCATTAAATATACTTCCCCGGGCCCCAACCGTCGGGATATGAGAAAAGGTCTGCCGTCCGCCGTCGCGGCGACCGTCGCCCAGCGCCCGGCGCTGACCACGGCCATCGTCCCGGCGACCGCGAACGGCCCCGCCGCGGCGCCCCGGGGCAAAACGCCGGCCGCCATCCTCACCTCGCCGGGTACCCGCGAGAAAGCCGCCAACTTCGTCTCCGCGTCGAAACGCCTCCCAGCCTCACTTTCGGGAACTACGACCGCGACGCCGCCCGCGTCCACGAAAGAACGCGCCGCCGGCGTCTTAGTCCACGCGGACAAGGGTAGCACCCAAATCCCCGGCGGGACAAATGTGGCCCCGTCGGGCGCCGGCGTGGCGCCTACGGCGTCCCACGCCGCGGCCCACGCCCGCGCCGCGCCCGTCGTCGGCTCGACGTAATACGAAGTAGCCGCCGACGGCGGTAACTCCAGCTCCAAGCGGTCGTCGAACGGGTAACCGCCGGCGGCGCGGAACACGTAACGCCCGCCCCCCAGGCGCAGGCGGACCGTCGCGCGCGCCACCGCGGGCGCTTCCCCCACTTCGCCGGCGCTCTCCTCCTCAAGAGCGACCGGCCGCGGGCGCCCGTATTGTTCCACGTCCAACGCGACCTCGAAACTACCCGGGCCGTCCGGCGTAGCGCGCACCCCCGTCAAGGCCACGTTCCACATAGGCCCGGCTTCCGCACGGACATCGTATATCGTTACGTCCACGCCCGGCGGCACCACAGCCGCGGCCCCGAGAGAAGTGAACGCTACCGCTTGCATGTCGGTGAAGACCGCAATCTCCTTTTCGCGGCCGGCGACGGCCGGGGCCGCAAATGCGTCCCGGGCCGCCGCCAGTGCGTCCGCCAGGCCGCCCGGCGACGCCGGCGGCACTTCCAACCCCCGCGCGACCTCCGCCAGACTCCCCCAAACCCCTTCGGTATCGCCGCCGCCGCTCCACGTAACGGCGCCCACGTCCTCATCGCTCGCGCCCGCGGCGAAGGCCCGGGCGAAACGAACCGCGCGCCCGAGGCGAC
>CAZJNB010000232.1:0-3598 GCA_964547385.1 uncultured bacterium | reverse complement strand
CTCTCGACGGTCCGACGCGCCGACCGGATCGTCGTCCTCGACGGCGGCCGCATCGTCGAGGTCGGGCACCATCACGAGCTCGTCCGCGCCGACGGCGTCTACGCCCGCCTCCTCCACGCCCAACTCGCCGGGGACCGCGACGACTAAGTGAAGCCGGCCGACGACACGCGGGCCCGGGACGGCGGCGAGGAGTTACGGGGCGGCCGATTTTGGTTCAGTTTAATAGCGTACAATATTATCCTGCACGGCGCCTTCGCGGCGCTGTGGTTGTCGGCGCTGTTCTCGCGCGAGTTCCGGGGGCGCCTACTAAGCCGGCTCGGCTTCCGCTTGCCCAAATTGGCGCGTTGTATCTGGTTGCACGCGCCGTCGGTAGGGGAGGCGCTCGCGATTCGCGCGTTCGTGGCCGAGCTTCGTCGGGTCTTCCCGGAATACCCGGTCGTCCTGACTACGTTTACGTCGGGGGGACGACACGTCGCGAAGCAGGTCGCCGCGGACCATCACCTCGCGTTGCCGTACGACCTCTACCCGAGCGTCGTCGCGACGGTGCGGGCCCTCAAGCCGGCGCTCTTCTTGTTTGTAGAAGGGGATTATTGGCCTAATTTAATGTATCACCTTGCCCGGCAACACGTTCCCACGGCGGCCGTCAACGGCCGGCTTTCGGCCGCGGCGCTGAAGAGGTACCGCCGTGTCCGGTGGCTATACGGGCCTCTTTTTCGGACGTTAAAATACGTATGTGCCGCGGAAGAAGAGTACGTCCCGCGTTACGTTGCCGCCGGCGTGCCGCGGCGCCGTATCACCGTAACGGGCAATTTAAAATATGATAACTACGGCAAAGCGCCGCGCGCCGACGTTATCACCCTGATTTCGGCGGCGTTGGGTCGGCCCGCGCCGGAGGACGTTCTTATCGCCGCGAGCACTCACGGCGGGGAAGAAGAGATGCTCGCCGAAGAGTATCTGTCGTTGCGGCGACGGCGGCCGGCGCTCCGGTTTTTCGTGGCGCCGCGCTACCCGGCGCGCGCCGCGGCGGTCGTCGCGATGCTCGAGCGGAAGGGCATCGCCGCGGCGTTGCGAAGCCAATTGCCGGCGAACGAAGAGCTCGACGCCGTAGTTTTGGATACGCTCGGGGAATTGGGCGGTCTGTATCCCCTCGGTGCCGTCGCGGTAATCGGCGGCTCGTTTGTCCCGCGGGGCGGTCAGAATATGATGGAGGCCGCGTATCACCGCTGTGTGCCGATATGGGGGCCGTATGTCGAGAACTTCCCGGTGGAGACGGCCTACTTGGCCGCTCGCGGCGGCGTCACCGTAGCGGACGCGCGGGAGCTTGGGCGCGCCTTGGCGGAACTTTACGCGGACGCCGACGGACGCGAAAGGCGGCGTAACGAGGCCGCCGCGGCCGCCCGAGAGATGATGGGGGCAAGCGCGCGAACCGTAGAGGCTATCAGGCTTATTCTCAAAGCGAGGGCGGATTGATGGCGCGGGCGCCGGCTTTAGGGAAAGCGCAACGGGCGTTCGGCGAAAACGCGGCTACGCGGGTTTTGCTTACGCCGTTCTCGTGGTTATGGCGCGGCGTCGCGCGCGCCCGGCGCTACCTTTACGGGAAGAACATCTTGAAAGTGGCGCGCTTGCCGCGGCCCGTAATAGGCGTGGGGAACCTGGCGCTGGGCGGCGCGGGCAAAACGCCCTTCGTGATATTCCTGGCGCAATACCTCGTCAACCACGGCGTCGAGGTGGCGGTAGTATCGCGCGGATACGGCCGGGCTTCCCGCGGCCAAGTAGTCGTCCGGCACGCCGGCGGCGTTATCGGCGTGGGGGAGGGCACCGCGGGCGATGAGGCCCTTATGACGGCGCGGGCGCTCCCGCGCGCGACGGTAATCGTGGACGAGGACCGATGGGCCGCGGCGGAGCGCGCGGTCCGCGAGTTCGGCGCCGATATTATTTTATTCGACGACGCCTTCCAACATCTGCGCGTCAAGAAAGACCTCGACTTTTTACTCATAGATACGGCGAAACCGCCGGGACCGGTATTCCCCGCGGGCTATTATCGGGAGGGCCCGGGCGCCGCGCGTTACGCGGACTTGATAATATTCACAAAATGCCGCGACGGCGACCACCGGGACCGCTGGCGTAAAGTTTTGCGGCGCGCGGGCGTCCGAACGCCGCACGTGGAGGCGGCCTTTGCGTCCGCGTACCTCCGACCCCTCAACGGCGACGAACGGCTCTCGCTCGCGGCGCTGGAGGGGGCAAAGGTAATGGCCTTCGCGGGCATCGCGGACTTCGACCATTTCGCCGACGATTTGCGAGACGCGGGCGCGGTCGTTGCCCGGCGCCGGCCCTTCCCGGACCACCACCGCTATACGCACGCGGAGTTGGCGGACGCGGAGGGGACCGCGCTCGTCGCCGGCTGCGACTTCTTGGTTACGACGGCGAAGGATGAAGCGCGCCTCGAGGGATGGCGCCCTTCGGTTCTGACGTACGTGTTGGAACAATCCGTCGAGATAATCTCCGGCTTCGACATATTGAACGACTTCTTGGACCGGATAAAATCGTCGCTCCGGCTTCGCGCCGACGGGGGAGAAGATTAAACGACTGAAACACGTAATGGAGTTCGCGTTCGTACGCGCGTTGATGGGGACGGTGAACCTGCTACCGGCGCGGCTGGCCGTCTCGCTCGGCGGCGCCTTGGGGTTGTTGGGCTTCCTCCTTTGGCGGCGGCGGCGGCGTATCGCCGAGGCCAACCTGCGCTTCTGCTTCGCCGCGGCGGAGGACGCGTGGGTGCGGAGCGTCGCCCGGCGCTCGTTCGTGAACCTCGCGAAGGCGATGGTAGATTATATGCGGCTCGGGCGGCTCACCGAGCGGAACGTCGAGAAATACCACGCCTTAGTGAACCCCAAGTCCTTCGACGAAGCGCTCGCGTGGGGCCGGGGCGGCCTCTTGCTCACCGGCCACTTCGGCTCGTGGGAGCAGACCGGCGCCGGCATATGTTTGCGCGGTTACTCGATGAACTTTCTCGTGGGCGAACAACACAATAAATACGTGGATAATTTGATGAACCGGATCCGGGCGCGCGCCGGCATCGGCATTATTCATATGGGCGCCGCGGCCAAGGGCGTGTTCAAAGTATTGCGGTCGAACGGCTTCGTGGCGCTCCTCTCGGACCAGGACGCCGGGCCCGAGGGCGTGGTCGTGAAGTTCTTCGGGCACGACGCGTCCACGCCCAAAGGGCCGGCGGCGTTCGCCCTCAAGACCGGCGCCGCGATATGCGCCGGCTTTACCGTCCGCGACAGCAACACCCACAATACGCTCTATATGGAGGACGCCTTCGTCCCGGCGGCGAGCGGCGACGCCGCCGCGGACATCGCCCGCGTAACCCAAACCTATACGTCCCTTCTCGAAAAGTACGTCCGCGCCCACCCGGGCCAATATCTCTGGATGCACCGCCGCTTCAAGACGACGCACCCGGAGATATACGCGTAATACGCCGGATATGGGTAAAAAGGCCGCCCCGCCGGGGCGGCCTTTAGCAGGGGCGACTGGCCAGTCGCCCCTACCGAAACAGCGCCTTTATCCGGCCCAGGCTCGCCGGCGCTACCGCGTTGCC
>CAZJNB010000231.1:0-3632 GCA_964547385.1 uncultured bacterium | reverse complement strand
ATGGTGACGCCCTCTTCGGCCTCGCGCCAACAGTCGTAATCCGTAACGAGCGCTACCGTCGCGAAACACATCTCGGCCTCCCGCGCCAGCTTCGCCTCCGTCGCCGCGGTCATACCGATGACGTCGAATCCGAGCCGGCGGTAGACGTCCGACTCCGCGCGCGTCGAGAACTGGGGCCCTTCCATACAGATATACGTCCCGCCGTCGTGGACGGCGACGCCGCGGCCGCCGCAGGCGGCGACGAGCAACGCCCGAAGGTCCGGACAAAACGGCTCGGCCAAGGCGACGTGCGTAACCGGTCCCTCGTCAAAGAACGTCGCGACGCGGCCCTTAGTATTATCATAAAACTGGCCCGGGACGACGAAGTGCCGCGGCGCCAGCTCCTCCTTGAGACTGCCCACCGCGGAGACGCTGAGGACACGTTCGACGCCGAGCGACTTAAGGGCCCAGATGTTCGCGCGGTAGTTGACGGCCCCCGGCGGCGCCCGGTGGCCCACGCCGTGGCGCGGTAAAAAGGCGACGGAAACGCCGCCGAAGTCGCCGATTACGACCTCGTCCGAAGGGTCGCCGAAGGGCGTCGCCACCCTTCGTTTCTCCTTCACCGCGAACCCCTCGAGCTCGTAGAGGCCCGAGCCGCCGATGACCGCCGCGCGCGCCGTCGTCACGCCCTCGCCTCCGACGCAATGTCCCGGGCGATTACCATTCGGTCGGAATTACCGACTGCACGCCGAAGTAGACGGTCGTGTAGCGCGGCACGGGGTAGGCGTAGTTCCCAACTTCGTACGACGACCCGGCCACCGGGAAGAGGAAACCGGCCTCCAGCCGGACGTTCTGGTCGATGACGTATTGGGCGCGAGGCCCGAGCCAGAAGAGGCCGGTCTTGACGGTCCCGACGCCGACGTAGCCGCCCAACGTCAGGCCCGCGAGCCATCGCTCCTCGGCGTCGAGGGTCCACGCCGGGTCCGCCAGCGCGTAGATGGAAAGGCCCGGCGCCTGGGCGAACCGGCCGCTGTCGCCGTCGTGCCGGAAGCCGAGTTGGCAGTCGAGCTGGAAGGCGGGGCCCCTCATATCGTAATAACCGACCGCGGCGAGATCGACGGCGACGTTGCCGTCCGAAAAGACCTTCGACTGGTCGCCGGGGAAACGGATGCCGAGCCGCGGGCCCATCCGGAACTCGCCGCCGTCCTTGGTGAACCAGCCGGCCTTCCCCACGAGCCAAACGTCGCCCAGGCCATTCGCGAAGGCGCCGGTGTTGCCGTCGTGATAATTGGCGCCGTGCAAGACGACGTCCGCCTCCCAATTACGGTCGAAGGTCCACCCGAGCTTCGCGACGCCCAGAAAGACCGTCGTGGCCTTATCCTGACCATGGAAGGCGCCGCCGGCGTCGAAGTAGCCGCCGGCGTAACCGTAACTGAGGTGAGCGTCGGCGCGGACCGCGTGCGGCGTCTCTTCTCGAGCCGCGTCGAAGCTGGCGAGAGGGTCGAGCGGGCCGTAGCTATAATACGCGATTGCGGCCGCCGGTAACACCGCGGCGACGTAAACAATTCTCCTAATCATCTGAACCATCCTTAGCGACGACGGCGATTATAGGCTAAAAGCATTACGCAATCAAGCGAAATAGCCCTCGGCCGTAATAACGTTGCGCGCCCAAGCCTTTTCATCTATAATCAGGATATGCGGGTTTTAGGTATCGACTGGGGCGAGGTCCGTATCGGCCTCGCCGTCTCCGACGAGACCGGCACTATCGCCTCTCCCTATAAAGTGATCGCCAACGAAGACGACGTGGCCGCGGCCATAATCCACGCGTTGGTCGAAACCGGCGCCGAAGAGGTCGTCATCGGCTTTCCCCTTACCCTCACCGGCGAGGAAGGACCGGCGGCGGCGCGCGTCCAAGAATTCGCCCGCGCCCTTCGCGAACGGCTCGCCGTTCCGATGAAGTTTATCGACGAAAGGCTGACGACGAAGGCCGCAACGGCGAAACTCCGCGACGCCGGCGCCTCCTGGGCGAAGATTAAGAAAACGGCCGACGCCGCGGCCGCGGCCCTCATCCTTCAAACGTACCTCGACCTCAGCAAAAAACCTCCGCGCGACTAACGCCCCGGCGCCCGCGCGGGCCTTACGCCTTCCCGAGGCGCTGCCGAAACCACGCGACCGTCTTCGCCAACCCTTCCGCCACTCCCACCCGCGGCTCCCACCCCAAAAGCTCCCGGGCCCGGGTGATGTCCGGCCGGCGGCGCCGGGGGTCGTCCGCCGGCAGCGGCGCGAAGACGACTTCCAGCCGCTCGTCCACGGCCGCCCGAATCGCCGCGGCCATCTCCAACACCGTCATCTCGTCCGGGTTGCCGACGTTGACCGGCTCGGCCACGTCCGAGTGGAGCAGTAAGAGGATGCCTTCGATAAGGTCCGCGACGTAGCAGAACGAGCGCGTCTGCTGGCCGTCGCCGTATACCGTGAGCGGCTCGCCGGCGAGGGCCTGCGATACGAGGTTAGGGATAAGCCGGCCGTCCGCCGGCCGCATCCGCGGGCCATAGGTGTTGAAGATGCGGACGACGCGGGCGTCGAGGCCGCGATGGCGCCGGTAGGCCGCGACCATCGCTTCGCCGAAGCGCTTCGACTCGTCGTAGACCGCGCGCGGGCCGGTAATGCTGACGTTGCCCCGGTAGCTCTCCGGCTGAGGATGAACCTCCGGGTCGCCGTAGACCTCGCTCGTCGAGGCGAAGAGGAAGCGCCCTCCCTTCGCGAGCGCGAGTTCCGCGGCCAACCGCGTCCCGGCGGAGTTCACCGCCATAATCTCGAGCGGGAGCCGTTCGAAGTCCTCCGGGCTCGCCGGGCTCGCGATATGCATCACGAAATCCACCGGGCCGGCGACGTCATACGGCGCCGTTACGTCGGCCTCCACGAAGTCGAAGTGCTCCGCGGCGGCGAAGAGCTCAACGTTCCGCCGGTCGCCGGTGACGAGGTTATCCAACACGACGACCTCGTCGCCCTCGCCGAGCAGCCGCTCAACTAAATGCGAGCCGATGAAGCCCGCGCCGCCGGTAATGACGTACCGAGACATAGGACCGCGCTACGCCGGCGTCGCCCCGGCCCCCTTCCCGGTATCCGGCTCCAGCCGCCGACCGACGCCCACGTACTCGAAGCCCGCGGCCCGCACTTTCGCCGGCTCGTAGATGTTCCGGCCGTCGCATATCAAACGGCCGCGCATCGCCGCGGCCAACCGCCCGAAGCGAATCTCCTTGAACTCGTTCCAGTCGGTAACGAGCATAAGCGCGTCGGCCCCCTCCGCGGCAACGTAAGGATCGTCGGCGAAACTAACGTCCGCCAAGAGCTCCATCGCCGCCGGCGTCGCGACCGGGTCGTAGGCGGCGACCTCGGCGCCGGCCGCCTGCAATTTACGTATAATCTCGAGCGCCGGCGACTCCCGGACGTCGTCCGTATTGGGCTTGAAGGACAGCCCCCACACGACGACCTTTTTACCGGCGAAGCCGCCGACGCGTTCCTCCACCCGTTGGAGAAAAAGAACCGGCTGGTCCTCGTTCACGCCGATGACGGATTTGAGGACCCTAAAATCGTAACCCGCTTTGGCCGCGATATCCACCAGCGCCAACGTATCCTTCGGGAAACAGGAGCCG
>CAZJNB010000230.1:0-3677 GCA_964547385.1 uncultured bacterium | reverse complement strand
CGCGGCGTCGGGCGCCGTAGCCGCCTCCGACGGTTTCTTTCCGAAGCCCGATACGCCCGAGATTCTCTGCCGCGCGGGCGTCCGCGCGATCGTCCAACCTGAGGGTTCCAAGGGAGACGAGTTGGCTGTCGAGGTCGCGCGGCGTTACGGCGTGGCTTTGTTTTTCGCGGCGCGGCGGCATTTCCGCCACTAAGAGCACGGCGCGCCGGATTAACGCGGAAATATTACGCCATAGGTTATGGCAAAGAAAAAAGCGAGGTCGAAGAAGAAGGTTTTAGTCGTGGGCGGCGGCGGCCGGGAACACGCGCTTGCGTGGGCCTTCGCGAAGTCGCCCCGGGTCGGGGAAGTGTTCGTAGCGCCGGGGAACGCCGGGACCGCGGCCGTCGCGCGGAACGTCGCCATAGGCGCCGAAGATATCGAGGCGCTCGCGAAGTTCGCGAAGAAAGAAGGTATTGACCTTACCGTTGTGGGTCCGGAAGGCCCTTTGGCGGCCGGTATCGTCGATAGGTTCCACGCGGCGAAGCTCCCTGTTTTCGGGCCTACAAAAAAAGGCGCACGCGTCGAGACCTCGAAGGTATTCGCGAAGGAACTTATGCTTGCCGCCAACATCCCGACGGCACCCGCGGAGATATTCGACGACGTCGCCGCGGCGAAGAAGTATATTGATATGAGCGGCGCGCCGTGCGTTATTAAGGCCGACGGCCTGGCCGCTGGCAAAGGCGTTACGGTAGCGATGACGGAAGAGGAGGCATACGCCGCGCTCGAGGAGACGATGGTCGCAAAGAAGTTCGGCGCGGCCGGCGACCGCATCCTAATCGAGGATTATATCAGTGGCGAGGAGGCTTCAATTTTGGCGGTAACCGATGGCGAGCAAGTCGCCGCGATGCTTCCCTCGCAGGACCACAAACGACTACGCGACGGCGACGAAGGCCCCAATACGGGCGGCATGGGCGCTTACGCGCCTGCGCCCGTCATCGATAATAAATTGTTGAAATCGCTTGTCGAGAGGATTATCAAGCCTACGGTGAACGCGTTAGGGGAGGCCGGCGCGCCCTATCAAGGCGTGCTCTATGTGGGGTTAATCGTAGATTTCGAGGGGCCGAAGGTCTTGGAGTTCAATTGCCGTTTCGGCGACCCGGAGGCGCAGGCGGTTTTGCCGCTACTCCAAGACGACCTTTTTGACATTTGTTCCGCCGCGGCCGTCGGCAAGTTAACGGTGAACCGTTTCTCGTGGCGTTCGGGCGCGGCCGTTTCCGTAGTCGCCGCGTCCGAGGGGTACCCCGGTCCTTACGAAAAGGGAAAAGTAATTAGAGGGTTGGATAAGGTGGCGCCGCTCCAGGATGTTATCGTCTTCCACGCCGGGACGGCGGAAAAGAAGGGGAAGGTTGTAACTGCGGGCGGACGCGTTCTGGCGGTAACCGCGTTGGGGACGGCCGTCGCCGACGCCAAGAAGAACGCCTACCGCGCGCTCACGACTATTTCTTTCGCCGGGATGCAATATCGGCGGGATATCGGCCACAAAGCGCTCGCGCGCGACGAGGGATAGGGACCTTTATGGCGGAAACAGTTTTGGTGGGAATACTCGTTGGAAGCTCCTCGGACGTAGCGGTAATGAAGGCCGCGGCGGCGGTTTTGGACGGGCTGGCGATACCGTGCGAGATGCGCATCGCTTCGGCGCACCGGACGCCGGAGAGGGTCAGGGCCTACGCGGCCGAGGCGGCCGAGCGCGGCGTGAAGGTAATTATCTGCGGCGCCGGGATGGCCGCGCATTTGGCCGGCGTCGTCGCGTCCCTTACGGAGCTGCCGGTGGTCGGCGTTCCCCTGGCCGGCGGCGTTACCGACGGTCTGGACGCGCTCCTCTCTACGGCGCAAATGCCCGCCGGCGTCCCCGTCGCGACCGTCGCGGTGGGGGAAGCGGGAGCGAAGAACGCGGCCTTGTTGGCCGCGCGGATATTGGCCTTGGGCGACGACCGGCTTAAGGACAGGTTGGCAACGCACCGTAAAAAGATGGCGGACGCTGTTGCGGCGAAAGACGCCGAGCTCGGCTAGGAACGTTGGCGGAAGTTATAACGATAGATAAGGATGGGCAAGCGTCGGACGCGGTCGCCGCGGTCGCCGCGGCGCTACGCGCCGGCCGCGTGGTCGTCGTCCCGACGGATACCGTATACGGCCTAAGCGCTCCGGTTTACCGTGCTGCGGATATTGGCGTGTTGGCCGCGGGCGGCGCGGCATCGCTTTGGCTCGAGCCGGTCGAGGAACTATACCGGATTAAAGGGCGGGCCGGCGAACAACCGAGTATTATCTTGGCCCGGGATTGGGAGTATGCGGCGCTGCTGGCGGTCCAATCGCTCCACGCGATCGCTCGCTTCTGCGAAGCTTTCCCGCGGCCGGTAACCGCGGTCGTCGCCGCGCGCGACGGGTTGGGCTCGCCGGCGGTTAATAGCCGCGGCGCAGTCGCGCTCCGCGTCCCCGGCGCGGGTTTTGTGAAGGCTTTACTAACGGAATATACTTTCCTATATTCCGTGAGCGCGAACGAAGCCGGCGGCGGCGACGCGCGGACGCTGGAAGAGGTCCCGGCGGCTATGCTTAGCCGCGTCGCCCTCGCCGTTGACAGCGGGCCGACACTTGCGAGGACCCCTTCGGCGGTAGTTGATTTCACGGTAGCGCCGCCGGCCGTCATTCGTGGGGACGGCGCTCTCCGGGAAGCGTTAGGACAATTCCGGCTGTGAGCGAGAAGGGCGATATATACGCGTTACTCGCCCGGCCCCGGCCGGGGCGACTTTTCGTTTTCGCGGGGCCTTCGGGCGCGGGCAAGACTACGGTTTGCCGCGCGCTTCTCGACGACGTCCCGGGCACCGCGTTCTCGATTTCGCATACGACCCGGCCGCGACGGAACGACGAGGTAGAAGGCCGCGACTACTTCTTCATCGCCGAGGGGGATTTTGCCGAGTTGGTACGCCGGAACGGCTTCGTGGAGCACGCGGAAGTCCACGGCTACCATTACGGCACCGCCCGGGAACAGCTCGAAGGCCATATCGCGGCCGGCCGGGATGTATTGCTCGATATCGACGTGCAAGGCGCGAGTCAAATACGGGAGAAGTTCCCGGCCGCGACGTTGGTCTTTCTCTTGCCGCCTTCGTTGGCGGACCTGCGGGCCCGTTTGACGGCGCGCGGCCAGGATGAACCGGCCGAGATCGAAAGGCGCCTCGCCCAGGCCGCCGCGGAGCTGTCTGCGGCGGAAGGTTTCGATTACGTCATCATCAACGACCGATTGGCGGCCGCGGCGGCCGCGGCGCGGCATATAATCCTCGCGGAACGTCAACGTATCCCGAAAAGGGTGGAGACGAGATGAAAATCGTCCTCGGCGTGTCCGCCAGCGTCGCTATTTATAAAGCGGCGGACCTCGCGCGGCTCCTTATACGCGAAGGCGCGGAAGTATCGACGGTAATGTCGTCGCACGCGCGCGAGTTCGTGTCGCCGGCTCTCTTCGACGCCGTAACCGGGAGGCCGACGCTTTCCGACCTCTTTGCCGCGGGCCGTATCCACGGCCACCTCGAGACGGCACGCGGCGCTGACGCGTTCGCGGTCGTGCCCGCGACCGCGGACGTCCTCGCGAAACTCGCCCACGGCATCGCCGACGACGCCCTCACGACCATCGCGCTCGCGGTCGAATGCCC
>CAZJNB010000229.1:0-3753 GCA_964547385.1 uncultured bacterium | reverse complement strand
CCGGGTATTCGCCCCAACTATTGACGTTGTCGGCGTTGAAGGTGCCGTCGAGACAGCCGTAATAATTATCGGTCGGGATGAGATGGTCGCCTTCCAGCGTGTTGTATTGCGGGTCGTAGACCTTGCGCACCGGGATGACGGCGTGGGTCCCGGCCAGGAATACGTATTCGGTCCCGTTGTTCTGGTAGTAATCCTTGATGCAGTTGCGGATTTTCTCGGCGGTATCGACGCCCGAGTAATTACTTCCGATATAGGAAGTAGTAACGACGGTGGCGTTGAGGCCCTTCTTGGTCTTCCAGTCGGCCAAGTTTTGGGCGGTGCTCTCCATCGTGGCGTTGGTGATGATGAGGTAGGGGTAGACGCCCGCGTCCATGCCGCCGGCCGCGGCCGCGTCGAGCAACTTCACGCCCCGCGGCGGCGAGAGCTCGCCGGGGTTGATGACGGTCGCGGCCAAGCGGTCCCTAATTTCTTTGTCAATCCACTTCAAACGGACTTTGGGGTAGACGTAGTCGCCGTCGCCGCGCCGCACCTTCAGCGTAAAGTCGATGGTAGCGTAGACGAGGAGTTTTCCCGTCGCCGGGACGTATTGCACCGGCGCCAGGATTACGCTGCCGATATGATAACCGCTCATATTGCCGCTCTGGAAGCTATAGGCGAGCTTCCCCGGGAACGGCGCCGTCGAGGCATAGGTCGCCGCGTCGGGCGGCGTTACCGCCGGCGCGTCCGACCCCACCGGCGTCGGCGCCTGGAACGGCAACACGTTATACGTCCCCGGGACCGTTTCGGCCTCGGCGCGCGCCACTTCTACCGATTCGATTTCGGTCCCGAACGGGAGCGCTACCGTTACCGCTACCGCCGGGAGGTTCGGTTGCCCCGGCTCCACCGGCAACGCGACCGCGCCTGCCAAGGTGACGACGTCGTAACCCGCAAGCGCCGTCCCGGTGGCGGGCGTTACCTGCAGGCTGGCCGTATCTACCTGCACGGTGTAGGCGAACGCCGAGGCGGCCGCCAATAACGCTACGAACAAGAGATGCCGTTTCATATCCGTGCCTCCTTAGGTACGTATATAACGATTTTCATTCCCTTTATCGTCCTTCATCCTCTATAAACATACTAACACGTTCCCCCCTCGGTGTCCAATTTTTTTTTCATAGTCCGAAAAATAAATCCTCGGGCCGGCGCCACGGTTAAAAAGACCTTGCTTTAAGGGGGAGCTTTTTTTTACTATGGTCCCGGGCGGAAGTTATTATGAGCACGCCGATGCTAAGACAATACCGCGCGATCAAAGAGCGTTACCCCGACGCGATTATCTTCTTCCGCCTGGGTGATTTTTACGAGATGTTTTTTGAGGACGCCGAGGTCGGGAGTAAGCTCCTCGGCCTTACGTTGACGGCCCGCGGCAAGGGTGAAAACCGCGCGCCGATGTGCGGTTTTCCTCACCACGCCGCGGGCGGCTACATCGCGAAGATGCTCGCCGCCGGCCGCAAGGTCGCGCTGGCCGACCAGACCGAGGACCCGGCCCTCGCGAAGGCGCTTGTCCGCCGCGAGGTCGTTCGCGTCATAACGCCGGGGACCGTCTACGAGGACGAGCTGTTGGCCGCCGCGGAGACCCGGTATATGGCCGCGGTCGCCTACAAGAAGAACGGGTGGGCCGCGGCCCGGCTGGACCTCGCCGGCGGCGCGCTCGAGGTCTGGCCGGCGCTTGCCGCGGCCGCGGTCGGGCCGATGGTCGCCGCGTGGCGGGCCGCGGAGGTCTTGCTCGAGGCCGAGGCCCCCCTTCCGGAAGGCCTTGGCCGGGACGGCTCGTTGCTGACGTATCGGGAAGCGACGGCGTTCTCGCCGGCCGAGGGCGCCGCGACTTTACGCGAGCACTTCGGCGTCGCCAACCTCGCCGGCTTCGGCCTCGAGGGCGAACCGGCCGCCGTCGCCGCCGCCGCGGCGCTCCTCTCCTACGCCGCCGAAACCCAACTCGCGCCGCTCTCCCACATAACAAAACTCACGCGCCGGGCCGCGGGGGACCGGATGTACCTCGACGCTACGACCGTCCGCAACCTCGAGCTCTTCGAACACGTCGGCCCGGGCGGCGGGACCCTCTTCGAGCTGTTGAACCGCGGCCATACCGCGATGGGCGCCCGGCGCCTCCGGCGCTATCTGGCCGAGCCGCTCCTTTCGTCGGAGCAGATCGAGCGGCGCCTCGACGCCGTCGCGACGCTCTTGCGCGATAGCGAACGTCGGCACCGCCTGCGAGAGCTCCTCCGTTCGTGCGCCGATATTGAAAGGCTCGTCGGCCGGGTCGCGTTGGAGACCGCGACGCCGCGCGACGTCTCGGCCCTCGGGCGAAGCCTTGCCCTGGTCCCGGGTCTGCGGGCCGTCGTTGCGGACGCGGAAGCACCTCTGCTGGCCGCCGCCGCCGCCGCCCTCGCCGACGTCGCCGACGTCGTGGACCTCATCGCGAACGCCCTCGCCGCCGAGCCGCCCGCAACCCTCGCCGACGGCGGCATTATCCGCGCCGGCTTCCGCGCCGAACTCGACGACCTCCGGGGGCGCTCGCGGCAGGCCAAAGAATACATCGCTCAGCTGGAGCGGGCCGAGCGCGAGAAGACCGGCATCGGTTCGCTCAAGGTCCGTTACAATAAGGTCTTTGGTTACTATATCGAGGTTACCAAGGCGAACCTGGCCCGGGTGCCCGCCGATTACATCCGGAAACAAACCCTCGTCAATGCGGAGCGTTTCATCACGCCGGAGTTGAAGGAATACGAAGAGGCCGCGCTCTCCGCGGACGAGAAGATCGCGGCGCTCGAGCGAGAGATATTCGTGGCTCTCCGCGCCGAGGTGGCCGGCCACGTAAGCCGGCTCCAGCGCGTCGCCGGCGCCGTCGCCGAGCTCGACGTTATGGCTTCCTTCGCCCAGGCCGCTCTCGAGAACGACTTCGTCCGCCCGAAGGTCGTGGACGAAGCCGTCCTCGACGTCGAGGACGGCCGGCACCCGGTCGTCGAGCGCTTCTACCTCGACGAGCCTTTCGTCCCCAACGACCTCAAGCTCGACGCCGCACAACGTTTTATGGTCCTAACCGGCCCCAATATGGCCGGCAAGTCTACCTATCTCCGCCAGGCCGCGCTCATAACGATCCTCGCCCAGGCGGGCTCGTTTGTCCCGGCGCGTCGCGCTACTATAGGCCTTGTCGACCGCATCTTCACCCGCATCGGCGCCGCCGACGACCTCTCTCGTGGCCGCTCCACCTTCCTCGTCGAGATGAACGAGACCGCCGATATCGTCAACAACGCTACCGCCCGAAGCCTTATCCTCCTCGACGAAGTGGGCCGCGGAACCTCCACTTACGATGGCGTCAGCCTCGCCTGGGCCGTCGCCGAATACCTGGCCCACAACGTCGGCGCGCGTACCCTCTTCGCGACCCACTATCACGAACTCGCGGCGCTCGCCGAGGCCGGCGACGGCATTGTGAACTACGCCGTTACGGTCCGCGAGGCCGGCGGCCGCGTCCATTTCCTCCGCCGCGTCGTGCGGGGCGTGACGAGTCGTTCTTACGGCATCCAGGTGGCCCGCCTCGCCGGCCTCCCGCCCGCGGTGCTCGCGCGGGCTCGGGAGATATTGGCGGAGCTCGAGGAGGGCCGCGGGCCCCGGGCGACACCGGCCGATACGCCCCAGCAAACGCTCTTCGGCCCGCGGTCCGCGGCGGCGGAGGAATTTGTCGCGTCGCTTGAGCCGGACCGGATGACGCCCCGCGCGGCTCTC
>CAZJNB010000228.1:0-3776 GCA_964547385.1 uncultured bacterium | reverse complement strand
CAAGCAACGCGAACTCTTCGAGCAGTTCGCCGCGGCGTTGGGCCTGGAAGCCCCGTCCAAATAAACTCGGGCGCCGCTCGCGCCCGGCGGCGCCGCGGCCTCGCCCACGCTTGCCGCCGCCGCGGCCGAATAAACAACGCAGGTCAACGAAAAAAGGGGCCGCGCCCGCGCGCGGCCTTGTTTTTACGCTCGCGTTCCCTTAACCCTCCAACTCTTCGATGCGCTTTTTATATTCGGCTTTCGGTAGCTCGGCGTAGGCTTCGCGCCAGGCCGCGAGGGCGGCGCCGCGGCGGCCGTCGTCGCCGGTTATGCGGTAGATGGCGTCCAACGCCGCCGCCCGGGCCGCCGACGTTGGCGCCTCGGCCGCCATCCCCTCGAGCGTCGCTACGGCGCCCGCGGCATCCTCTCGCGCGGCGAGCCGCGCCCGTAAGACGCGGGAATCGAAGATACTATCCTGGTACTGGATATCGCGCGCGATTTCGTACGCCTCGTCGTTCAGCGCCGCGGCGGCGTCGAACTCGGCCTCGTCGAAATTCAACCACGCTTTCCCGTGCAACGCATCCGCTAACAACCGTTTATTTCGGGTCGCTCGGGATAACTCGACCGCTTTATCGAAACAAGCCGCGGCCTTTTCGCGGTCCCCCGTTACGCGGGCTATGTCAGCCATATGCGAGGCCGCGCTACTCGCGGTGAACTTATCGCCCAATTCTTCGCTTATCTCTAACACGCGCTCGAAACAGGCATTACCCTTTTCGAATTGCCCTTCATAAGCATATGTTACGCCCATACTTCCAAGCGCCACCGCGGCGATTTGCCGGTCGCCGATCTCGCTCGCGATCTCGGAGCTCTTCTTATGATATTCGGCGGCTCTTCCGACGGCGCCGACGGCTTGGTAAACGTTGCCGATGCCGATGGCGGCGCGGGCGGCGGCACGGCGGTTGCCTATCTCGCCCGCTATATTATAAGCCCGCTCGTAATACGCGAGGGCCTCGTCATACGCCTCCCGCCCGACGGCCGCGTTGCCCAAACACTGAAGGGCGTCAATAACGCCGACTTGGTCGTCGCCCTTTTCCGATATATGAATTTGCTCCCGCCATCGCCTAACGGCTTCGTCGTAGTCGCCTTTAATATAGTGGACGATGCCGATGCCGTTCAACGTTCGCGCCAGCGGTTGGAGGTCTCCCAGCTCGTCGAAAGTGCGATAAGCGTTTTCCAACAACGGCAGGGCGTCGTCCAGAGAACCCTTTTGCCGAAGCAGGGTGCCCCATCTCGCTTCGGCCGTCGCGATAAAAGTGGGACGCGCGAGCGCCCGCGCGAGCTTTAGGTTGTCCCGGCTTAACCGTTCCGCCTCGTCCCATCGCCCCACCAACATCAGGATTTCCGCCCGTTTGTCCCCTACTTCAAACCTCGCTTCGTCCGCGCCGAGGTACGTTAACAACCGTTCGTAGAGGGCTAAGGCTTCCTCGTTCTTGTATTCGTTTTTGGCGTAATCGGCGGCCTTCCGCAGATACTCTTCGGCTTTGGCCGGAACCTCGGCTCGCTCGTAATGATACGCTACATCGGCGTAACGCGTCTCGTCGCCCTCGTATAATTTCTCCATCGCCGCCGCCGCGGCCTTATGCAAATCGCGCAAGCGGGCGCCCAACTGCATCTCGTAAGCCGCGTCGCGCAGGAGCGCGTGTTTGAAAATATAAAATATCTCCGAGAGCGGCGTCCACACCGCGGCCCGCTCGCCTTCGGCTAAATAGGGCCGGATATCCTTCCCCCGTAGCATATAGGAAAGGACTACGACGTCGAATTCCCGTCCCAATACCGCCGCGGCCTGGACCAGTTCCTTAACCTCCTGCGACAGGCGGTCGAGCCGCGCTAATAATACGGCCCGTATGCTTTCCGGGACGCTTCGGTCCTCGCCGCTGAGGATGAACTCGTCGCCGCGCGCCAGTAATAATTCGTTTTCTCGCAGGTAAAGGCACAGTTGTTCGATGAAGAAAGGGTTGCGGCCGGCGCGTTCGGCGACGAACTGGACTAAGTCGTCGTCGCCCGGGCCGCCGAGCCGCGCCGCGACCAACGGCGGCACCGCGGCCGCCGGCAACTCCTCGAGCGTTACCGCCGCCGTGGGGACATCGTCTACCGCCAGCGCCGGCTTCGAGCCGTCGTCCGCTATACGCGCGGAGGATAGAATGACGAACGGGAAATTCTCGACGCCGCGACAGAGGAGCGCGAGCGCCTCGTGCGAGTCCGCATCTAACGATTGGATATCCTCCAATATTATAACGACCGGCCGGCATAGGCTTAAAGCTTTAATAAAAGCCTTGACCGCGAACAAAGTATTTTCAAACCGGCCTTTGGCATCAAGCTGTTCGTAAAAAGAATCCGGCCAACGCAAACCCGCCAGCGCCGCTATCACAGCCTTGGTCCGCGCCAGCTCTTCAATAATGGGCGCCGCCCGCTCCTTTTCCGCGGCGGCCGTTACCTCGGCGATAAAGCTACGCCATCTGTCGTCGAACGCCGCACGGTTCTCGGCCGCGGCCGCGGCGTCGGTTTGACCAAAATATGCTCGGAAGAAGAAGCTGAAGGGATTAAAACTTTTGCGTAAGATGGTATCGGCCTGTAATACTAAATATTGCGCCGCCGGCGTCATACGCTCGGCGATTTCGAAAAGGAGGCGGGATTTACCTATCCCGGCGTCGCCGTAGACGTAAAAAACGCCCGCGAAGCGGCCCTCACTTAGCGGCCGGCAGAACGCCAAGCCTTGGGCCACCTCCTCCTCACGTCCCACTATCTCTCCCTCGAAAAGCGTCGTCGCGGCCGCCGGCGCGGTCCGCCGCGCGCGAAGGCCATAGACCTCCAACGCTTCGGCCTTCCCCTTCACCTCCACCGTGCCCAGCGGTTTACAGTCGTACGTTCGCTCGAGCCGCCGGGCCGCGGCGGCCGACATCCAAATCTCGCCCGGCGCCGCCACGGTCGCGAGGCGCGCCGCGGCGTTAACCGTATCGCCCAAAGCGGTATACGTATACCGGCGGCGACTGCCGACAACGCCCGCGTAGACGGTCCCGCACGTTAGGCCGGCGCGAGCGGCCGGCCCGGCGGCGTCGCGAGCCGCCAACGCGAAGTCGGCCGCCCGCGCGACGTTCTCTTCGTACGACACCGGCGCGCCGAAGAAGACCGATAAAAGAGGGCCTTTGTCTGCGAACTCCAGGCCGTTAAAATAGCCGCCGCGCACTTCGGCCGCGGTCACCACCGGCGCAAGGAAGCTTTGCAACTCCTCGTAACCCCGAACGTCGTGGAAGGCGACAAAGACCGCGGCCACCTCGCGGAACTCGCCGCCCGGCCGCGCGACGAGGGCCGCCGCGGGAACGAAGGCGGCGACCGCCTTTCTGCTAAGGCGGCCGCGCCGCGGCCGTGGCCTCGCCGCCTTGGCCGCGACGAACATAACGCCGTCGTCGTCGCGGAAAAGGGTGGCCCGGGCGCCGGCGCTCAACGCGATTTGGCCGGCGTCGCCTAACGCCGCCGCGGCGGCGCTATCCCGCAACGGCGCGCCCCGATAATAGTAAGCGTTCTGTTGGCCGCCGCGGACGATGCCCCACGCCACGTCGCCGTAGGCCAAGCCGATGCGGACAGCGATATCCGTCCCCGCAAAACGCCGGGGGTGCGTCTCCCGGCGTCGTAATACTTCCTGGACGGCGAGCGCGGCGTGCAACGCCGGCGCCGCGCCGCCGAAGATAGCGGTAAAAGCATCGCCCGCGAACGCGGCGATGTAGCCGCCCCGTTCGTAG
>CAZJNB010000227.1:0-3793 GCA_964547385.1 uncultured bacterium | reverse complement strand
GTCTCCTACGAGGCGCGGGCGACGTACCAACGGCCGGACGGCGCGGTTTTATACGACGTCGAACGGTGTCTCGGGTGCCACCGCTGCGTCGCGGCTTGCCCGTATAAAGCTCGTTATATAGACCCCCTCTTAAAAGCGGGTGCGGTTCCTTCGAAAAACGCGATCGGCAAATGCACCTTTTGCGTCCACCGCGTCGAAAAGGGCGTCGAGCCGAGTTGCGTTAACACCTGCCCGGGGAACGCGCGGATTTTCGGCGACCTGAACGACGCCGGCAGCGAGATATCAAAGCTTTTGGCGGCGAACAAAGATAAAACTAAGATGATCCACGCCGAATACGGGACGTCGCCGAACGTTTTTTACATCGATTACGACGAGGAGACGTACGACAAGGGTCACGACATAAGGAACGAGACGCCGCAAAAATGGGGTCAGACGAGAGGTTAAACCGGAGGTTATAACGGTGGCTGATTCAACTTCCCGAAGGGATTTCCTTAAAATAGGCGCCGCTTTAGGCGTTTTGGGCGGCGCCGGGAACGTCTTCGGCGCGGTAACGTTTAAAGGCGGCGAGAATTACTCGCCCACGACGGCCGCTAAAAGAAAGGCGGTCCCCTCTGCCTGTTGGCAGTGCGTATCGCGGGACGCGATCACGTGCTACGTCGAAGAGGGGCGGCTCGTTAAGATAGAGGGGAACCCAAAGGCTATTCGCAACCGCGGCAAGATTTGCGCGAAAGGGCAAGCGGGCGTGAACCAGGTCTACGACCCCGACCGGCTACTCTATCCTCTGAAGAGGGTGGGGAAACGCGGCGAAGGTAAGTGGAAGAAGATTTCTTGGGACGAAGCGCTCACGGAGTTGACGGCCAGGCTCCAGAAGGTTCGCGACGCCGGGCATCCCGAGAAGTTTATGTTTCACTACGGCCGGATGAAAGGTTCCGACTCCAAAATAGTGAAGAATTTCTTGACGGCCTACGGGACCGGAACCGTAGGCAACCATACTTCTATCTGTGAGGGCGGCAAGTGGGTCGCCCAGGAGCTGACGTGGGCTAAGCATTACGATACCTGGGACCTCGAGAATACGAACCTTATCGTCAACTTCGGCTCGAACTTCCTCGAGGCCCACACCTCTCACGTCCAAGCGGCCCAACGCGGGGTCGAGGCGCTGGCCCGCGGCGCGAAAATGTATACCTTCGACGTCCGACTCTCCAATACCGCGGCCAAGTCGACGGAGTGGGTCCCGGTCAAACTGGGAACCGACTGCGCGGTAATGCTCGCGATGGGGAACGTAATCCTCGCGAAGGGTCTGTACGACGAAGAGTTCATCAACACCTGGACCAATGTATCCGTCGATATTCTGAAAGAGCATTATAAACCGTTCACGCCGGCCTGGGCGGAAAAGATATCCGGCGTCCCGGCGAGCAAGATCGAAGAGATTGCCGTAGCGTTCGGCAAGGCGAAACCCGCGGTGCTCGTGACCTATCGCGGCGCCGTGGCCCACTATAACGGCATCCAGACGGAGCGGGCGAAGTTCGCGCTGGAGGCGATGTGCGGGTATCTGAACGAAAAGGGCGGAACGAACCAGTCCGTCGGCGCCAAATGGCATTATCCCAAGGTCAAAGGCCATACGGAAAAACTACATATCCTCAACGGCTTTCCCGGCGATGTGGCCTTCCCCAACCATCACGTCAACCACCAAGTCCTCAAGATGATCAAGGACGGGACCTACGGCCGGCCTGATATCTATATGGTCTACTGCTACAACCCGGCTTACGTTACCGGCGAATGCCGCGAGAACATCGAAATATTGAAGGACGAGGCGCTCATCCCGTACGTCGTCGCCGTAGACGCGTTCTTGAGCGAAACGAGTGCGCTCGCCGACCTGATCCTCCCCGACGTTACCTATCTGGAGAGAGGGTCTTGGGACGATATGGCCTCGTTCGAGCTGATTCCCGAGTTCTACCTGCGCCAGCCGGCCGTCGCGCCCCTCGGCGAAACGCGGCAGTTTCAGGACGTCGTGGTCGACCTCGCGCGGCGCTTGGGCCTGGACATCGGCTGCACTTCGACGGTGGATTTCATCGCGAAGTCGTGTGAGAAGTCCGGCGTGGACTTCGAGTTGCTGAAGGCCGAAGGCGTCTGGCACGACCCGGCCGCCAAACCGAAATACCGCCAGCACCGGAAAGAAGTGGCGGCCGCGGATTATCAGGGCGACGACGTCCTCCTCGACGAGGAAACGGGCGTCTACTGGAACTGGAAGAAGTCCAAGGCCAAGTCGAAAGAGGAAGCCGAAGAGAAAGGGTATCGCAAGACGAAGAAGGCGTACAAAGGATACGTCGGCCAGAAGATCGGCGACAAGGTCTACAAAGGGTTTAAGCCTGACAAGGTGAACAAGTCAGGCCGGGTCGAGCTTTTCTCGGAATTCCTGAAGGAGAAAGGTTTCTCGGCCCTTCCCGCCTTTGTGGCAATCCCCGAACACAAGAACCTGTCCGGGAACCAGGTCGTCCTCTCGACGTATAAAGTGGCGGTGCAGACCCACTCGCGGACGCAAAATTGTATGTGGCTAACCGAGCTTTATCACGAGAACCCGGCCTTGATAAACCCGGCCACCGCTGCGAAATTCGGGATCAAGAACGGCGGCGGCATAAGGGTAAAATCGTCGGTCGGCGAAATCGTGACGACCGCCAAAGTTACCGAGGGGATCGTCCCGGGGATAATCGCGATCAGTAATCACCTCGGCCACTGGGATTACGGCGAGTTCGCGAGCGGTACGAAAGCTACTTCCGGCCACGTATGTGTCCCGGACTGCGACTTCAAATGGTGGAACCAATACGGCAAACACCCCAACTGGGTCATCCCCAATAAACCGGAACCAATCGGCGGCCAACAACGATGGATGGATACGGTAG
Source organism: uncultured bacterium (assembly GCA_964547385.1). Lineage (GTDB taxonomy): Bacteria > RBG-13-66-14 > B26-G2 > WVWN01 > WVWN01 > CAZJNB01. The sequence continues at coordinate 896 of CAZJNB010000227.1, read as the reverse complement.
TGGAGATCGAGGCGGCGTAAAGGCCGTCTACCGGTTTCTCCAGCGGCTTTTCCTCGAGCCCGACGAAGAGTTCTGCGCGTTCGTCTTGGAAAAACGCGACGACTTGGCGAAAGTCGGTGTCGCCGTGGACGAGAGCCTCGACCACGAGTCGCTGCTCGTCGAGTATACTAGGTTGTTCCTCGGGCCGGCGGACCATACGCCCCCCTGCGAATCGGCCTTTCTGGAAGGCCGGTTCTGGGGCCGGCGCGCCGCCGCGGTAAAGCGGTTTATCGAGAGCATCGGCCTCGCCGTAACAGAAGACTTCAAGATGCCACCTGACCATATCGCGGTCGAACTCGAAGTGGCCGAAGTAATCCTCGCCAGCGACCACCCCGAGGCGGAACGTCTTTATAAGCGCTTTTTCGAAGAGCACCTCGAGTGGGGGCTTGCGTTGTTAGACGAGCTAATTACCAAAGCGGACCTGGACTTCTACAAGACCTCTTTCGACTTCGCCCGGCGCTTTCTATCGGCGGAGAAGGAAAGGCTTGTTAACTGAGCGAGTTTCTTCGGTATCCGCGAGTAGGAGGCGCCCCCGAGCCGGGGGCGTTTTCTTTTCGCCGGCCGGCGGCGGCGTCCCACGTCGGCCCCGGTCATTAGCGGTTGACAATATTTTTCACATTTGCTAACTTCCGCTATAAAAATCGCGCCGGCGCCTTTCCGCGAAGACGCGGCTGCTTCCCCCGGAGAGCGGGACTTTGACGACCAAGATCAAGATAATGAAGTTCGGCGGGACGTCGCTCGGCGACGCCACCGCGATACGGCGCGTCTACGACATCGTCTCGGAAGACGCGACGCCTGAGAAGGTGGTCGTCGTCTCGGCGCCGAGCGGCGTTACGGCCGCGTTGCTGGCGGCGGCC
>CAZJNB010000226.1:0-3797 GCA_964547385.1 uncultured bacterium | reverse complement strand
ACGTCCCGGCGCGAGCGCGACCGCGCGTTTAAGCTCGGCCATCGCCTCGTCCCCCCGACCCTGGCGCGCGAGCGCGCAGGCCAGGTTATACCGGGTGCGCGCATCCTCGCCGGCCGCCAGCAGGATACGGTATTGGCGTTCCGCCGCGGCGTAGTTACCGGCCTCGTGTTCGACCGCGGCGAGCGCCGCGCGCGCGTCCCGCCCCCTTGGCCTATAACGCACCGCGGCCGCGAAGCATTCCCGGGCCCGTGCCAAGTCGCCGGCTTGCCATACGAGCTTGCCCAGCTCGAACCAGGCGGCGCCGAAGTCCGGCTGGTAGGAGACGGCCCGCTCGAACTTCGCCTTCGCACCCTCGGCGTCGCCCTCCGCGGCGAGGAGTTTCCCGTAGAAATAATAGGCCCGGGGGTCCTCGACGTCGTCGGCGATCGCCCGCTCGAAATAGCGGCGAGCCGCCGCTACGTCGCCGGCCTCGGCAGCGAGGTTGCCGAGGTTGTTCCACCCCCTACTGTAGCTCGGTTCGAACGCCACCGCGCGGCGGAAATAATCCTCGGCCGCGGCGTTATCGCCGCGTCGCGCCGCTATGATGCCGAGGTCGTTATACGCGTCCGCGTGCACAATGCTCGGCGGCAACGCCAACGCGGCGCGGTATTCGGCCTCCGCCGCGGCGAGGTCCCCCCGCTCCAGGTATATCGCCCCCATCGTATAATGCGGTTGGGCCTCGTAGCTGGAACGCCCGCGAATCCTGAAAGGGTCGGTATCGCAATAGAGGAACAACGCCACGAGGACGACGCCCTTCCAGATAACCTCACGCCGGGGCCACCGCCGAACGTTATCCCAAAAGTAGAATATCGCCGCCGCCGCGAAAATACACAGATAAGGCACCAGCGGCATCCGATAGCGGCCGTTCACAAAAAACGCGACCACCGAGACCGAATAAACGATTACGAAGATATAGAGAGGCGCGAGCCGGCGCCACGAGCAGACGTTCGCGAGCAGGCCGAAGAAGGCAAGAGGAAAGATAACGTAAGCACTCATCGGGTCGTATTTCAGAAGGGTAAATTGGGCCCGGAGGTAATAGAGGTCGAAGTTATTCGCGACCTCGTAGCCGTTCGTAAATATATAGCTTTTCCGCACTAAGAGCCGAAGGAACGTCGCCGGCTCGTCCCGAGCAAAAGCGAGGACCTTCCGGAAGTAATAATGGTCCACCTCCGCCGGCGAAAGGGACCTCCCGGCCTCATCCTCCGCCCTACGTATCATTTCGTAGTGCCCCCGCGACCACCCGGCGTCGGTCCCCGGGACGATCGCGGTCATACCGTCCGACGCGGGGTTGTTGCCTATCCACAGGTTGACGCCGCCCTGCCAGGATATTAATATCCGTTCGCCGCTTATGACGTAATTGCGTACCGCCACGGCGCCGATGGGGATAGCCGCGACGCCGTAGAGGACCGCCAGCGCCGTGAGCAAGCGCCGCCGCGGCATCCGCACGCCGGGCACAACCACGAACGCGAGCCAGATTACGCCGCCCACCAGAATTATGTTCGGCCTCGTAATCACCCCTATTCCTAAAAACGCGCCCGCCGCCGCGGCGAGCCACAATTTGTGTTTCCGCGCCAGCAGTTGGCTAAAATATATGAACGCCAAGCCGAGCGGGACCTCCAGCACTACTAATAAAAGCTCGACGTCGAAGTAGATCGCGGTCCACGCGGCCGCCAAAGCGAACGCGGCCAACGCCGCGACCCGCCGGCCGAACGCCTCCCGCGCCACCAGAAAGCAGAGCGCCGCGCTCACGCCGCCTACAAACGCCTGGACGACGCGCGCGAACGTTATCGCGCCGCCGCCCAGCCAATATAAGAACGAGAGGAAATATGGATATAACGGCGCACGGAAGAAGGGCTCCGTCCCCCAGAAGTCGCCCGCGACGATGCGTCGCGCCCACGCGTCGTGGTAGGCCATATCCATTATCGGGAATTGGAAGAACGCGTGCCCCGCGGCCCCCGCCAGGAACGCCAGGCGGAGCGCCGCCGCCGCCAAGAACGCCGCGGCGAGGAGCGCCCAATCGAGACGGGCCCATTTCTCTTCGGAACGCGCCGATGCCATCCCCTTAATATATCACTCCCGGCCGCGACGCTTCAATAGAAATTAGCGTTTGCGCCCGCGGCCGTTTTAACATAATATTAAGGCCGTGGTTCGGAGACTTTACGCCGCGGCCGCGTTGTTCCTCGCGTTGATACTAACGGCCGCCGCCGCGGGGGCCGCCGAGGAGCTCCGCGGGATGTGGGTCTGCCCGTGGGAGATGAACTCGGCCGCGGACGTGGACGACGTCGTGCGCGACGCCCGCGCCTACAACTTCAACGCCCTCTTCTACGAAGTGCGTTACCGCGGCGACGCCCTCTACGTTCCCAATAAAAAGAACAGCCGTTATCCCAACGCCGAGCCGCGCTCGCCCCACCTCGCCGGCGCGCCGCCGGACTTCGACCCCCTGGAAGAGCTCATCGCCAAAGGCCACGCCGCCGGCCTCCAAGTCCACGCGTGGGTTACAACGTTCGTGGTCCTCAACCGCAAGACGCCCACGCCGCCGGGACAGCCGGCCCGGGAGCACCCGAGCTGGCTCAGCCAGAATAGCCGCGGCGATACCTGGGACCCCTACGGTATGGCCTGGCTCGAGCCCGCCCTCCCCGAAGTCCAGGACTACCTCTACAACGTCTTTATGGATATCGTCGTCAACTACGACGTCGACGGCCTCCACCTCGACTACGTCCGTTACCCCTCCGCGGCGTTCGGCCGCAACGCCGGCGCCATTAAATTATACGAGCTCGAAACCGGCAAGACGGTGGACGACGCGGCCGCGTTCGCCGCTTGGCGGCGCGGCAGGATTAACGCCTTTGTCCGACGCCTCTACGAAGGGATATCAAAGGTCAAAACGGCGTGCCGCCTGACCGCGGCGGTCTTCGCCTCTCGCACCGGGACCGCCTATAACGACTGCCTCCAGGATTGGACCGCCTGGCTCCGCGACGGCTACGTAGACGCGGTGATGCCGATGGCATATAGCCGCGACGCCGGCGTCGTCCGTAAACAGCTCGGCGACGCCGCCGCCGTCGCCGCCGGCCGCCACATCTACGGCGGGATAATGGTCCCGGAAGTCGCGGACGCCAACTTCGGCGCAGGCGTCGCCGCGGAGATGGCCGCGAAGGCGCGGGCGGCCCGGGAGGCCGGCGCTCAAGGCATCGTCGTCTTCTCCTACGGCGGCGTCCTCAAAAAGGACGCGCTCGTCGCCCGGGCGCTCCGCAAAGACGTATTCGCCGCGAGCGCCGAGCCGCCGGCGATGCCGTGGAAGGAAGCGGTGCCCGTCGCGACGGAAGCGGAGGTGGTAGCCGCCACCATCGGCGGAGAGCCGCGCTTCACCGTCCGCCTCCCGCCCAAAGTCCCGCGGCGCTCCGCCTACCTCCTCGCGAAGGAGGTCTCATCGCGGGTGGAGGCCAAAGTATTCATCAAGGGCGGCGACGACTTCTTATATCGCGTCTACGCCGGCGCCTACGCCGAGCGCGCGGGCGCCGCCGAGCTGCGCGCCCGCCTGGCGCAATTGGGTTATTAAAACCATCCGTCTTACAATTAGGTTATGGGCGTGCGCGCTCGCGCTCCTCACGACGGGCGCCGGAACGCCGAAGGCCGCCGCCAGCCGGTCCCTCGTCGTAATCTACACCGGCGACGGCGGCGGCGAAGTCGAATCGTGCGGTTGTAACATCCTCGCCTACGGCGGCCTCGCCCGCCGGGCGACGCTCGTCAACCTCCTCCGCGCC
>CAZJNB010000225.1:0-3843 GCA_964547385.1 uncultured bacterium | reverse complement strand
GGGGGGGGGGGGGGGGTGGGGGTCGCCGGGGAAGTAACAATTTTCTTCGCCGGGGGCTTGGTCCTCGCGCCTTAGGCGGACCTGAGCCGGGCCGTCGGCGTTTTCTATGAAATATTGAAACGGCGGCGCATCTTCGGCGCGGCCCGCCGGCGCCCGGACCGCATAACCGGCGGGGAGGATAAGCGACACGCCCGCCAACATCCCGCCGTAGAAGTGGACGGTGCCGTCCTCCTCGAAGCTTAAAACATAATTAGTATTAACGTCTACGCGTTCTTCCTCGCCGCCGACCCTCCCGGCCTTCCGCCACAGCTCGCCGGAGAAGTCGCGCCCTGCCTCCGACAGCGAGAACGCGGCCAAGAGACACGAGCCGACCAGACAGCCGAAGAGGACGACGGAGACGCCGAGCCAGGTGAAGAACTTCTTCCCGTTCACCGCCGGGCCATCCCCATCGCGCCGTCAACGGCGCCCGCGGCCGCGGCCACGCACACCACCGTCGCGGCGCCGGCGTCCCGAAGAACGCGGGCGCACTCTATTACCGTCGCCCCGGTCGTTATCACGTCGTCTATGACTAAGACCCGCCTCCCGTCGAAGGTCTCCCGCGCGGCGAAGGCGCCGTGGACGTTCTTAAGACGCTCGTGGCCGCTCAGCTCCACCTGCGGCGTCGTGTCCCGCACGCGGCTCAGGCCGCCGGCCAAAAACGCGACGCCCACTTCCGCGGCCACCTTCCCGCCGAGCTCCTCGGCCTGGTTGAACCGCCGTTCGCGGCGGCGCCGCGGGTGTAACGGCACCGGGACGAGAACGTCCAACTCATAACGGCTCGCGAGCTTCGCCGCCAGCGGCGCGAGGGCGCCGGCGAGCAACGCCGCCATCTCCCTTCGCCCCTCGAACTTCAACATCCGGGCCGCCGCCCCCGCCGGGCCGTCGTAGGGCGCCCGGGCGAAACGCGGCGCCGCGCCGTCGCCGATAAGGGACGCGCCGCGCCAATCGTCGCACAGCGGCGCCGCCAACGCCGCGCGACACCCGCCGCAGAGAAACCGCGGCCCGAGCCCCGGCATCTCGCCCGCACATCCCCGGCATAACGACGGGAAGAAAAACGTCTCTATGCCGGCGGCGACGTCGCCGAGCAATCCTTTGGCCGCGGCAAACAAGATGAAGGCCTACCCCTTCTCGCCGAGGTATGCGTCTATACCCCGGGCCGCGCGCTTCCCGGCACCCATCGCCGAGATAACGGTCGCGCCGCCGGTAACGATGTCGCCGCCGGCGAAGACGCCCGCCAGGCTCGTCATCCCGGTCTCCTCGTCCGCTTTAATGGTGCCCCACCGCGTCAGCTCGAGCTCGGGCGTCGTCTCCGGGACGATCGGGTTCGGGTACGTCCCGACGGCGATGACGACCATATCGCACTCGACCTCGAACTCGGAGCCTTCCTGAGGCACGGGCCGGCGGCGGCCGCTCTCGTCCGGCTCCCCCAACTCCATCTCGATGAGTTCCATCCCGCGCACCCATCCCTCGTCGTTGCCGAGGATGCGGACCGGCGCCACCAGGAAGCGGAACGCCACCCCCTCCTCGCAGGCGTGGTGGTATTCCTCCACGCGCGCGGGCATTTCGTGCTCGGTCCGCCGGTAATATATCGCGGCCCGCTCGGCGCCCATCCGCCGCGCCGTCCGGACCGCGTCCATCGCGGTATTGCCGCCGCCGATGACGGCGACGTTCGTCCCGGCGACGATGGGCGTATCGTATTCCGGGAAGTCGCAAGCCTTCATTAAATTAATCCGGGTCAGCCACTCGTTGGCGGAATACACGCCGATGAGGTTTTCGCCCGGGACCTTCATCCACCGGGGAAGGCCGGCGCCGGTCCCGATGAAGACGGCGTCGAAGGCCAACTCTCCCAAAAGCTCTTCCACCGTATAGGACTTGCCTATGACCATATTACATTCGACCTTCACGCCCAGGCTGCGGATGTAATCCACTTCGGCGTCGAGGATCTCCTTCGGTAGGCGAAACTCAGGGATGCCGTAGCGGAGGACGCCGCCGGTATCGTGAAAGGCCTCGTAGAGGGTAACGTCGTAACCCATCCGGGCGAGGTCGCCGGCGGCGGTCAGGCCCGCGGGCCCGGCGCCGACCGCGGCGACCCTCTTCCCCTTGGCCGCCGCGATTTCGGGCGGCGGCGCAACCTTATGCTCGTAGTCGTAGTCGGCGATGAAACGCTCCAGGCGGCCGATCGCGACCGGCTCGAACTTCTTCGCGAGCACGCACACCTGTTCGCACTGCGTCTCCTGCGGGCACACCCGGCCGCAGACCGCGGGGAGGTTATTATACAGCTTCATCACCCGTATGGCCTCGGCGAAGTCGCCCTCGCCGATGGCCTCGATGAACGCCGGGATGTCGATCTCTACCGGACAGCCGCCGATACAGGTCGGCTTCTTGCACAAAAGGCATCGCTTGGCCTCGGCCCTCGCGGTCTCGACGTCGTAGCCGAACGGGACCTCGCGGAAGTTCTGGACGCGGTCGGCCGGCGCTTGCGCGGGCATCGGGAATTTCTTCGGGACGACCTTTTTCTTCGGCGGCTTTTTCCCTTCTTCCACCATCGTTACGGCCCCCCCCGCTCGCGCTCGAACTTCTCGAGGGCGACCTTCTCCTGAACATGGTAACGCCGTTGGCGCGCCTTCGCCTCGAGCCAGTCCACTTTGTGGCCGTCGAAGACCGGCCCGTCCACGCAGGTGAACTTCGTCTCGCCGCCGACGGTGATGCGGCACGAGCCGCACATACCGGTGCCGTCCACCATTATGGTATCGAGGCTCACGAGCGTCGGCAAGCCGACCTCGGCGGTGAGCGCACACACCGCGGCCATCATAGGCATCGGGCCCACCGCGAGAGAGCTGTCGAACGTCCGCCCTTCGTCAAGAAGAATTTTCAATTGGTCGGTGACGAAGCCGTGGAGGCCGTAGGAGCCGTCGTCGGTGGTGATATAAAGCTCGTCGCTTGCGGCGCGCATCTCCTCCTCGAGGATGACGAGGTCTCGGCGGCGGGCGCCGATTATACTCACGACGTAGTTGCCGGCGGCCCGAAGCGCGCGCACCTTGGGGTAAATCGGCGCGATGCCGAGGCCGCCGCCCAGACACGCGACGGTCCCAAGCTTGCCGACGTCCATATGGCGACCCAAAGGCCCGACAAAGTCGCGTATCTCGTCGCCGACGGCCAACGTCGCGAGGTGATAGGTAGTCTTCCCCACCTTCTGGAAAATAATCGTAACGGTCCCGGCGTCGCGGTCGAAGTCCGCGATCGTCAGCGGGACCCGCTCGCCGCGTCCGTCGATACGGAATATGATGAATTGGCCCGGCTCGCACTTACGGGCAACGTGCGGCGCCGCGACGACCATCCGCACCGATTCCGCGGTAATGTCATCGCGCGCGAGAATCTTGTAACCCAAAGGGACCTCCTCTTGGAATTATGGCTTTAGCTCGGTCCTAATAGGACCTAATTCACTCGGGCGAAGGGGCCCGGCGTAAGGCCCGGGCGAAGTCGCTCCCGTACGAGGCGGACGAGACGACGAGCAACGCGGCGACGAGCCATAATAAGATCTCCGTAACGGCCGCGCCGCCCGCGGCGACCGCGGCCACCGCGTAGGAGACCATCGCCGCCGCCGCGGCCTTGCCCCAAAAATTGGAGGGCATCACGAGCCGTCTCTTCTTGATTACGGCCACCGCGGTCGCGACGATCGCGACGTCGCGCACGACCGCGCCCACCCAAATCCACCACGGGACGCCGTATTTCGCGACCAATATCGCGCCCACGACGCCGACGGCGATTTTGTCCACGACCGGGTCGAGCTTCTTCCCGAAGTCC
>CAZJNB010000224.1:0-3873 GCA_964547385.1 uncultured bacterium | reverse complement strand
ATACGTGACGTCGTAGTGCGCGAGGGCGGCGCGGGCGAAGAGGGCGCCGGGGGCGTCGCCGAAGGTCGCGGCGACGGCCTCGAACTTCGCGCGGCCCGCGGCGAAGCGCTGTTCCTCGAGCCAGGCGTCGTAGTCCTCGGGCGGCCGAGCCGTCGCCGCCCACGCGTCGGCGTCGCCCGGGAGATACTCCAGCTCGAGGAGGGCGTCTTCCACCGCGACGAGCGAGCGCATATTCTCGCTCATCTCGAGCCGACTTACGTTCTTTAAATACGCGGCGCGGCGGCCGTAAGAGGCCGCGGCGTCGTAGTCGTCGCGGTCCCAGTCGAAGTAGGGATACATAATCAAATAGTCAACGACGAGGCGGTCCGCGAGGGCGAGCCGTTCATCCGGGCCGGCCTTCTTCATCAAGCCGCCATAGACAGACTTAGCGCGTTTTAACGCGTCGCGGCGCAACTTATCCATCTTGGCTCGGTCTTTCACGTCGCCGTAGATGTAGAAGTCGTGTTTTTCGCCGAGGTAGCTCTGCCAGCCGTAGGCATCGTAGACGTAACGCGTCTCGGCGTAGGCGTCCACGAGCAGGTCCGCGGCGTCCGCGGCCCAGCGCGTCTTTTTATACAGTTTGAAGTATTGCCCGAATACGGCGTCCGCGGCCGCGGGCATATCGAGCCGGAGGTAACAACGCAGGGCGAGGAGGTCGCCCTCGGCGCGGCCGGCGTCGCCGGGCCAGCGTTTCTGGAGCTCCTCCGCGGCCGCCAGCGCCCACCGGTAGGAGCCCTCCTCGAAGTAGGTCCGGGCGTCGGCGAGCGCCGCGGCCGCGTCCGCCGGCGGCGCCGCTTCGTAATCCGGGCCTACGGGCGGCGGTTCCGTGGAAGTATGGCCGTTGGCGACGGCCGACGCCGCGGCGAAAAGCGATAACGCGATAACCACAGGGGCGCAATACTTCATACCAACCTCCGGCGCTCGGGTTCCAAGCCGTTGGGATTCGACGGCGCAAATATAACCTTAATGGGGGGAATATTCCACCTCAATCGTAACCTTCGACGGAATATACGTGGTGAAGGTTTATTGGGGGACGAGGAGGAATACGAAGAGTTAATTGGTTTACCGCCGCGAGCGGCCGGCGGGCCCTTCTGCCGCCGCAACAAAAAGGCCGCCCGTTTGAACGAGCGGCCCGTAACGCGTAGGCGCCGACCTTCAGGTCGGCGCGGGTTTCGTCGATGGCAACGGGCCGACATAAATGTCGGCCCCTACGTATTCCTATCGCGCCGTCCGGCCTTATGTAGGGGCGACTGGCCAACCACCCCTACCTTGACGCCGCCGTGGCGGGTTGGCCGGGCGACGACCGGCTCCTACTTATTTAAACAGCGCTTTAACGCGGCCGAGAGAAGCCGGGGTAACTTCTTCCGTATTTTTAAAATATTGGACACGGTCATGTGCAGTATCTGCTACGTAAACGCGGGAGCGATTGGCGCGTAGGCATATACCGGAAGGGTGAAAGAGGTCCCCGTTACCACTTCCTTTTGTTCCCCACTTACCCATAAAAGACCCGTTTGCGCTAAAATACTGGACGCGGTTATTGGCGTAGCCCACGACGAAAACGGTCCCGTCGGAACTTACCGCGACCCCTAAAGGTTTGTTAAAGTAACCGTTCCCCGTTCCGAACGAGCCCCATTTCCCGAGGAAACCGCCGTTCGCAGTAAAGTATTGGACGCGGTTGTTGTTGTAATCGGCAACGTAAACGTTGCCGTTTGGACCGACGCCTAAGCCGTGGGGTAAGTTGAATTGCCCATTGCCGTTGCCAAAAGAGCCCCATTTGCCTAGAAAAGATCCGCTGGGAGAGAAGTATTGGATACGGTGGTTAAACGGGTCGGCGACGTATATATTTCCGTTCGGCGCCGCGGCGATTAGCTGCGGGTTATCAAATTGACCATTGCCCGAGCCTTTTGAACCCCATTCACCTATGTAAGAACCCGTAGGCGTGAAATATTGAATACGGTGGTTCCCGGTGTCGGAGACGTAGACGACGCCGTTTGGCCCATATATAATGCCCTTCGGACTTCGGAATTGGCCGTTAGCGCCACCTAAGGAACCCCATTTTCCCAGGTACGAGCCCGTGGCCGTGAAGTATTGGACCCGGTGGTTATAGTAGTCCGCAACGTAGATATACCCGTTGGGCGCCAAAGTCACGCCGTGAGGACGGTTGAATTGTCCATTACCGTTACCAGTTGAGCCCCATTTCCCTTCGTATTCGTACGCGGCAAAAGAGAACGTAGCAAACACAATATTTGTTACGAAAAGCGTTACCGCAAATATTTTAGTTACCTTCTTCATCTCGCCAACCTCCTCATTCTACCACGTGAACCCCAAGCGCGCAAGGGCGCCTTTCCTACGGGGACCACTTTACCACCCCGAGATGTCAACCAAAAAAATACCGCCCCCTTCCGCGGGCGGTGATTAACTCGCGGCGCATCGAACCCCCGACTTTAGTCCGGGGAATACCGCCCGCTTTAGCGGGCGGTGATCAACTTGCCGTGCGTCGAACCCCCGACTTTAGTCGGGGAGAACAATACCGCCCGCTTGAACGCGCGGCTTTTAACAAGGGGCTTAAGCCCCTTGCCTACGCGTTACAGCTCTCCGCCCCGGCCCACGGTTGACAACGGCCGGCAGTCGTATTACTATCGCGCCGATGCTCGTCGAGACGCTTACCCTCGGGCCGGTGGAGACCAACTGCTACATCTACTCCGCCGACGACAAGACCGCGGTCATAATAGACCCGGCGAGGGACGCCGCGGTCATCATCAACCAACTCGACGCCCTCGGCCTCCGCGCCACCGCCGTCGTCAACACCCACGGCCACCTCGACCACACCGGCGCCAACGCCGACCTTAAAAAGGCCCTCGGCGTCCCCATCTACATCGGCGCGGGCGACGCCCTCTACCTCGGGCCGACGGCGGAGGCGTTCCACCGTCAGGACGCCCTCCTCATCGGCCCGGAAGCGGTCGCGGTCTTCCAGGAATACTACAAGCCGTCGCCGGCCGCGGACGTCCTCCTCCACGAGGGCGACATCATCCCGGGCGCCGGCCTCGCCGTCCTCGAGACGCCGGGCCACACCGCCGGCCATATCTCCCTCGTCGGCGAGGACATCGTCTTCACCGGCGACACCCTCTTCGCCGGTTCGGTCGGCCGGACCGACCTCTGCGGCGGCGACGAGACCCTTCTCCTCTCATCGATAAAGAGTAAACTCCTCGCGCTCCCGGGCGAGACCGACGTCCTCGCCGGCCACGGCCCGCCCACCACCGTCGCCGAAGAGAAAGCCCACAATCCGTTCCTATCGTGAAAGGCCGCCGGCGTTTGACGCCCGCGCGGTTATGCGCTTGCCGCGCGCGCGCGCGTGTGGTATGATACTATACGAGTTACGAGGTGACATTATGGAAGACCTACATACGCTCGAGCAACGACTAGAAAAGCTACGTAACGCCGTCGCCGACGTCCGGGAAGGCCTTTGACCCCGACGCGACCGCTAACCGTATCGTCGACCTCGAGGAGAGGGCCGGGGCCCCGGCCCTATGGAAAAACCCGGCGGCGGCCCGGAAGTTGCTTGCCGAGCTGAGCCGGCTTAAACAACGCGTGGGTGCCCTCGCCGCCGTCGAGAAAAAACTCGCGGACCTGGACGTTTTCTACCACCTCTGCCGGGAAGAACAAGCCGCGGACAGCGACTTCGCGGCAGAGCTCGCCGCCGTCGAAAGGGAAGTCGAACGGCTTGCGCTGCTGACCTTCCTCACCGGCCCTTACGACGCCCACGACGCGATCGTAGAGATTAAACCCGGCGCCGGCGGCGTGATCTGTCTGTTCGGGCTGCTGCTGGCCGCGTTC
>CAZJNB010000223.1:0-3888 GCA_964547385.1 uncultured bacterium | reverse complement strand
CTTACGCGCGCCGTCGCCGAGCTGGATTGGCCGGCGGTGGCGCGCGCCCGGGCCGGCGGCGGCGTAGAGGACGCGTCGGCGGAGGGCCGCGAGGTCTTCCGCCGCTTCCATATGGCGCCGGCGAACGGGTGGTGCGACGCCGCCGCGGCGCCCCTCGGCGACTTCGTCGTCGTCGTGGACCCGGCGCGGGGCTCCTATTCCGGTTCGGCCGCGGCGGTAATCGCCGGCTACGGCGCCGAGGTGGTCGAGGTGAACGCGGACGAGGGCGACGGCCGGGTGAACTGGCGCTCGGGCGTCGCGGACCTGGAGGGCGTGAGCGCGTTCGCCGCGGCGGACGCGGCGCCGGGCGGGCGGTTCGAGGAATACCCGGCCCTGCGCGAGTTGGCCGCGTTGGCGCGGCGCCACGAGCGGCCGCTGGCGCGCGGCGAGCGCGTCCTCTCGGCGGTCATCTTCGACGCCGACGGCGACCGGCTTTTCCTGATAATATACGACGCGGCCGCCGGCGACTTCGCGGTCTTGACGGGCGACGAGATAGCTATCCTCGCGGCGGGCCATTTGCGCCGCGAGCGGGGGGCGGCCGTAGAGGGATATAGCTTTATGAACACCGTCGAGAGCGACCTCGCGGTCGCGGCCGCGGCGGCGGCGTTGGGGTTCGCGCCGGCGCTGAAGCCCGTCGGCGACAAGTGGATACTGACGGCGGCGTGGCGGCTGGCCGCGGGCGTGGCGGCCGACGGCGAGAGCGCCGCGGCGCTTTCGGCCGCGATCGGGGAGAAGTTGGCGGCGACGCCGACGCCGGCGGCGGAGATACCGTTCGCGGTCGGCTGCGAGGAGACGGGGCACGCGATAACGTTCGGCGACTTGGCGCGGCCGGGGGGCGACGCGGTGCCTTTCGCCGCGGGCAACGGCCTCAAGGCCGCGCTGAACGTTTTGGCCGCGGTCGCTTCATTGCGGCGGGAGTCGCCGCCGCCCGAGCTATACGCGCGGCTCCGGGCGCCGTTCGCGCGCGGCTACAAGGGGAACAACTACGTCTTCTTCACCGACAAGAAGGCGTTGTTGCGGCGCGGCGCGGCCTACGACTTTATGGCGCGAGAGCTGGCCCGGGCGCTGGCGAAGTTCGCGCTGCGGTTGAAGGCGGAGAGAATTATTTTCGCCGAGGAGCCGGATTTGTTATATTGGGGCGGCTACGAAGGGGCGCGCCAGGTCTTGGGCGTGTTCTGCCGGAACTCGGGAACGGAGGAGAAGAGCGCGTTATACGTTCGGGCCGAGGCGGCCTGGGCGGAAGCCGCGGCGGCGCTGGAGGAAGAGCTGTATCCGAAATTTTACGCCGCGGTCAAGGACGTCGCGGACGAGCGGAGCAAACAAGAAGTCGCGTGGTTGGCGGGGGGCCGCAGGCCCGAGGATGCCGAGCTGAGAAGGGTAGTAGAAACGTTCGAGGGGCTCGCGACCGCGGACGGCATCACCGCCCGCGGGAAAGCGGCGTGCGAGGAGTTGCGGCGTGCGGGAAAGTTGTAAAAACAAGGTAGGGTTTTGGGCGCTATGTGGGTAGGCGCGCCGAGGCGGAAGATACGGTTCGTCTACTTCGATTTGGACGACACCCTCGTGGACACGACGGCCGCGGTCGTCGCCGGCTACGGCGCGGCGCTCGCGCGGCTCAGGGCCGCGGTCGTCGCCCGCGGCGGCGCGGCGTCCGACGGCGAAATAGAGAAGAGGTTGTTGAGCACGTTCGGCTCGACGATGCCGCGGGAGTATTTCCGGGCGTGGCTTTATGAGGCGGGCGTGGCCGACGGCGCCGCGGCGCCGTTGGTAGCGGCGGCGGCGGCGGTGTATGCGGGTCATATGGAGCGGATAAAAGCCTTCCCGGCGGCGCCGGCGGTTCTATCGCGCTTGGCGGAGGAGGGCGTGGGCCGAGGGGTGATAACGGACGGCCGGACCGAAGAACAGCTGACGAAGTTACGGAACGCCGGTTTGGCGTCTTATTTCGGCCCCGTTTTCGTATCCGACAAATATCCGGTATTCGAGGGGAAGCCGGGGCAGGCGATGTTCGCGGACGCGTTGCGGGCGGCGGCGGCCCCGGCGGCCGCGGTGGCCTTCGTCGGCGACAGGACCAAGGATGTCATCGGCGCGAACTTGGCGGGGATGGTTTCGGTGCGGATATTACAGGGGTGGGCGAACCGGACGGGGGAGGAGGCCGGCTTCGCCGCGGCCGCGGCGGACTATACGATAGAGACGTTGGCGGAACTTCGGGCGTTACTCGAGCGCCACGGCGCGTAGCGTGGGCGCGATGAATTTTCTCTTCAAGGGGAAGCGGTGGGCCTATTCGATATTGATGTTGGCGGCGTTGGCTACTATCGTTGTCGTCTTGGCGCGGCGAAAGTCGCCGGCGGAGGTCGGGCGGCAACGGCTGCTGTGGGCGGACGCGGCGCTGGCCGCGGGCAAATACGAGCAAGCGATAACTTTTTATAAACGCGCCCTCGCGAAGGACCCGACGTTGTGGAGCGCGTATTTCAATCTCGCGTTGGCGTATGAATATACGGACGACGAGAAGGCCCTCGCGGCGTGGGAGGAATACCTAAAGCGCGCCCGGGGGGTGCCGTCGCAAGCGGAGTGGTTGGACGCGGCGCGGGAACACCGGGGACGGCTTAAAGGGAAACCTCACTACACGCGGGCCGCGGAGCTTGCGGCCGCGGCGAAATACAAGGAGGCCCGGAAGGAATACGACGCCGCGTTGGCGTATAGTCCGGCGAGCCTCGACACGTTGAAAGGCGCCGCGGCGAACGAAGCGGCGGGCGGTAATTACGAGGAGGCGGTAGTTTTTTACAAACGGGCGTTGGCGGTAGCGCCCTATTCTATGAACATACGCTACGACTTGGCGTTGGTCTACGAGAATTACGATAAGGCGAAGGCCGCGGCGACGTGGGCGGAGCTTTTGGAGATGGCGACGACGCACACCGGGATAAAGATGGAGAAATTGGAGGAGGCGCGGCGCCGCCTTACGGCCCTGCGGCGGGAGGGGTATCACGGCTAAGCGCGGACGGTGGACGGTCGTTTTACTTCTCGCGGCCGCGACGGCGGCTTCGGCGGCCGCGGCGGCGCCGGGCGGCGACGGCGCGGGTGCGTTGGCCGAGGGCGAGCGGGCCTTTTGGGCGGGCGACTACGTAACCGCGGAGCTGACGTTGTTCAAGGTTTTAATAGACGACCCCGCCGCGGTCGGCGCCCATTTTTATTTAGGCCGGATATACCAGCTCCGGGGATACAGGACGAGGGCATTAACGCATTTGGCGGCGGCCGCGGGGGCGGATTTCCCGGAGGCCTATTTTTTCATCGGGTTGATTGACTTCGAGGAGAAGGCGTTTGGCGAGTCGGCCGCGGCGTATATCGAGTATCTGGATTATTATAACGACGACGCCGCGGCGTGGTTCAACCTGGGCGTTACCTACGGCGCGGCCGGGAAACTCGGCGACGCCGAGGACGCGTATCGCCGGAGCTTGGACGCCAACCAGCGCAACGTCGCCGCTCTCCAGAACCTTGCCGTATTATACTACCGGCAAGGGGATTACGGCCGGGCGGCGTTTTTTTGGCGGAGGTTGTTGGAGATAGCGCCCAACGACGCCGCGGCGTATTACGGCTTGGGCTTAACTAGTTTCACTCAGGGTGATTATTATGGCGCGGCCGACGCCTTCAACGGCGGCGCCGCCTTGGCGCCGTTGGACGGCCGGTTTTTCTATCAGTTGGGTCGTTCCTATTACGTGTTACGGAATTACGATCTCGCCGTAGGGTGTTACACGCGGGCCTACGAGTTGGGCTACGACGAAGGCGCGGTCGCCGAGGGTTTGGGGTTGGCGTACGAAGCGCGGCGGCTTTACGACCGGGCGTTGCCGCTTTTGAAAA
>CAZJNB010000222.1:0-3896 GCA_964547385.1 uncultured bacterium | reverse complement strand
GCGCCCTCCTCTATCGCCAGGGCGACTACGAGCCGGCGTGGACCTACGCCGATAAGTTGGTCGGCCTTGAAAGTAAGAACGTTCGCGCCCACTTTTACCGGGGCTTGGCCGCGGCGGCGACCGGCCGCTACGACGCCGCGGAGAACAGCCTGGAGAAAGTCATCGCCGCGGAACCCTCCAACGTCGAGGCGCGGGTAGGCTTAGCCGCGGCGTATATCGGCCGGGAGAAATACCGGGCCGCGAAAAAGACGTTGGAGAAGGTCGGCTCGCCCGGCGACTTCGCGGATAAAGTCTACTACTACCTCGGCCGCGCCGCGGCGGCGTTGAACGAAGCCGACGCGGCCGCGGAATACTACCGCAAGGCCGAGCGCGAGAACCCCAAGTATTACGACGCCTTCTTCTACCACGGCGAGTTGGAGCTGGCGCGCGGCAATTACGACGACGCCGAGGCGGCGTTGGAGCAGGCGACGACGCTGGAGCCGGCGAGAATCGACGCGTTCTTACTCTTGGGCGAGCTTTACGAGACGACCGAAGAATGGCCTTCGGCGGTCCGGACGTATATGAAGGCCAACGGCGCCGACGATAAACGGATTGAACCCTATCTGGGGCTCGGGCGGTCCTATATTGCCCTTCGCGATTGGGACCCCGCCGAACGCGAGCTCAAGCGGGCGGTGGAACTCGACGCCGAGTCGTTCGAAGGCCACTATCAATTGGGCCGGCTCTATAAGGCCCAGGACCGGCTCGACGACGCCATCCCGGAATACGAAGAGGCGGTATGGCTCAACACCGACCACGTCCGCGCGCGCGTCGACCTCGGCTACCTCTACCTCCGTAAGGAGCGTTACAACGACGCGATTCCGGTCCTCGCGAAGGCCTGCGACTTGGCCCGCGACGACCTCGACAGCCATTACCTCCTCGCGATCGCGTACGAGAATATAGAGGATTACGCGGACGCGATCAAGTATTACGCCAAGGCCGGGAAGCTCGCGCCCGAGAACTACGAGATCCAAAAGGCCCTCGCGACTTGTTACCGCCTTAACGCCGAAGTAGACAAGGCGCTTACGCTCTTCGATAAAATAAGCCACGAGCGCCCGGACGACCCGCTCGCCTACGAGATGTTGGGCGACATCTATCGTATCAAAGGGTCGGAGGCCAAGCGGTGGCGCCGCTTCAAAAAGGAACTGGCTTATTACGAACAGGCGTCAGACTTTTATCGCACGTTCCTCAGCCTTGCGCCCGAGGCGCCCAACCGCGGCTTCATCTTAAAGTTCCTCAACGGCTACGAACACTACCGCCTCCTCCAGGCCCAGGAGCGCGAGGGCATCGAGTTCTTCGAGGAGTGGTAATCGGTCGCGGGTGGAGCTTGGTTGGTCCTCGGAAATAGAAGTAACTCGGAAGGAGCGACTATGAGGAGATGGATGTGGTTGGCGGCGGCGGCGGCCCTTTCCGCGGGTACGGCGGGCGCGGCCGACTTCAACAACGAGTTCGACGTCGGCATATTCTCGCTGGTCGTAGGTAACTTCAACGGCCGCTACGAGCGCAACCTGAACGACTTCGCCGCCGTCTTCGGCGGCGCCGGCTTCGCGCCGGAGGGTTACCTCTTCATAGACGTAGACCAGGAAACTCTCGACGCGGTCGAGTGGACGTACGCCAACGTCAACCTCGGCGGGAAGCTGTATCCGCTCGGCACCTTCCGCGGCCTTTACCTTCAATTGGAAGTCAACGGCGACTTCCACAACCTCAAAGAGAAGTCGAGCGGCGCCACTTCTTCCGAGTTCTCGCTGAGGCCGGCGATGCTCATCGGCTGGCGGTGGGTCATCGCGAACCGGGCGACGCTAACGGTCGGCGGCGGCTCCGGCTACGTCAGTAATAATACCCTCCAAGTCGGGGCCACGACCGTCGAATTTTCGCGCATCAGGCCGCGGGTCGATATCAACCTCGGCTTTTTGTTCTAACGGCCCCGGGTAAAAGGAAAGTAAAAAAGCGCCCCGCTCGTCGGGCGCTTTTTCGTAAGGGCGACTAACGTTCAACGGCGGATAAGACGGACCGGTACGGGCGACGCCGCCTCTTATATTAAAAAGGCGCCCGCGCGGGCGCCTTTACCCGCTCAAAGGTCGATATGGTTCACCATACGTCGAACCTTACTCCCGTTTCGACCTTTCCCCCTAATTGCCACGCCAGCATTGCACTCGCGCCGGCGTCGAAGAAAAAGGTGACGGGCGCGCGTGGAACGTCGATATCCAAGCCGCCGCCAAAATATACAAACGGCAAAAACGGTATAACGTAATCAAAGCCTAAGTTTAGCGTCGGTTGAAGTCGAAATCCCGCATGTCCCAGGGGGTAATAACGGAAGTTTATCCCGACCACCGGAAGCGTTGGGCCGCTCGTTTCGCCCTCAAGGGGGATAACTCCCGCGGTCAAGCCGAAGGATACCGTAGGCGGGGCGGCCCAATTGAATTGGGCCGCCGGGAACAAATTAACTAAGCCTAAAATATAACCGCAACTAATAGAAAGGCCCGAAAGGCCGTACGGCTCGGCGGCCGCGGTGACCGCCACCGAGAGGATGATTACGACCGTTACCGAAAGCCTTTTCACGCGTTGGCCGTTAGTAATTTAATCTTAAAAAGGCGCCCGCGCGGGCGCCTTTACCCTAATTTCTATACGGGGTTAAAATTTCGCCTGGGCGACGGCCATAAACAGGAACGGGTCCGGCATCGCGGTGTCCACGCCTTCGACCGTTACGCGGGGCGTAACGCTGCCGGTGATAACGAGCTGTTCGGCGCGTACCGCGAGGGTGAAGTTCGGGCTCAGGAGGAACTCACAGCCGAACGGTATATCGAAGGCGGCTTTAACCTCCGTATTTTTATCTACCTCCAGGCCGCTCTCGACGTCGGTAAGGGTCCAGGGCGCGATCGCGACGCCGCCGCCGAAACCGATGAACGGCTTGAACGGCGCGGCGCCGAAAGTAATGCCGAAGACGAGGTCCTCCCGGATGGGGATGAGCTTCCACGACAGCTCTTCGCCGTCGTACGTCTCGCTCTTGCCCACCTTTTTCTGGGCGCTGAAGCCTACGTCCGTTACAAGCTCGAGCGAGGGCGTAACGACGCCGGCGTGACCCCACGCCGGCACGACGACGCCGCCGCCGAGCCAATACGAGGTGCCGAGGCCCTCGCGGTCTTTCCAGACGATACCCCACGGGTAGAGCGTATAATTCGTAACGAGGTCGCCGAAGGACGTGAGGCCGCCGGCGAAGTAGACGCCAACACTATACGCCGGCAGGGCGCCGGCGAAAACGCCGACGATAATTAGTAACCACATAGAAAGGCGCATATCCTTAACCTCCCGCGGTCGGCGATTATATAACAACGCGTCCCAAGGCCCGGCGAGAATTGTTGCGCCTCGGCCGGCTTTAGCGTACGCCTATGCTACCACACGTCAAAGCGGAGGCCGCCCTCGAGCTGGAACGCGCCGCCGGTGCTGCCGCCGCCGAAGCCGATGAGCCCGCCCATATCGAAATAGGGCGCCATCGGCGCTCGCGGTATCTCGAAGTCCATCCCGCCGCCGAAGCGTATGTAGCCGGCGTTAAAGCCGAAGTCGCCGAAGGTCCGGCTATATCCGCCGCCGAAGAGGGCGTGCGGTTGGATAATATAATTATAATTGGGGATGAAGTAGACGCGGCATTCGCCGCCGACGAAGAGGGCCGTCCCGCCGCCGAAGGCGGCGCCGATTTCCGGCCCCAAGGATACGTACGGCGGGAGCGCAAAGTCGAACTCGCCCTGGACGAAGCCGGCGGAGCCGTCGCCGAAGGCGCCGCCGCCGCCGAAGCCCAGGCCGGAGAGGCCGGTGGGCAGCGCCGCGGCGACCGATGCCGCGGTCAATACTATAAAGGCAATCCC
>CAZJNB010000221.1:0-3921 GCA_964547385.1 uncultured bacterium | reverse complement strand
TTAATCTCGTCGCCGACGACTTCTACTTCTCCCAGGAGATAAAATTGGAGGCGTTCGGAAACGGTCGCCTCCGCGCCGCGGAGATACCGCTTCATTTCCGTTTCGGCGGCCGCCGCGGCTCGAGTAAAGTGCACATCGTGCGACACGGCTTCGGCGGCCTATGTTTCTTCTGGCGGCGCCGTATCGCGAAGGCCTTCGGGCGCTGGCCCGAAGCGCCGGCGTCATCGTGGTAGCGGCCGGCTACGCGATATTACCGGAACTCGAGGTAGGCGTATGAACATTTGGAAAGCGCGTAACGACATCGTCGAAGTCGGCCGGCGGTGCTACGAACACGGCTTCGTCGCCGCTACCGACGGGAACATCAGCTGTCGCCTCGACAACGACCTCATCGCCGCAACGCCCACCGGCCTTTGCAAAGGACTTCTCTCGCCTGAGGACATCGTCGTCCTGGACGGCGCCGGCCGGCGCGTCGAGGGACGCCGCCAGGCCTCCAGCGAGATATTACTCCACCTTGAGATATACCGGGAAAGGTCCGATGTGGACGCCGTCGTCCACGCGCACCCGCCGACCGCGACCGGCTTCGCCGTCGCCCGCTTGCCGTTGGCGCAATGCGTCCTGCCGGAGGTTGTTACAACGTTGGGCGACGTGCCCCTCGCACCTTACGCTACGCCCTCGACCGAAGAGGTCCCGGCGAGTATTCGTCCCCACTTGGGCGACCACAACGCCTTCCTCCTCGCGAACCACGGGACCGTCACCTTGGGCGCTACGCTGGAGGAAGCGTACTTCACTTTGGAGAAAGTAGAACAATTCGCCCGCGTTATGCTAATCGCCCGCCAACTCGGGCGCGTGTCCGTTCTGAGCCGCGACGATATAATGAAACTGTGGCAGCTCGCGCCGAATTCGTTCCCGACCGAGCCGCCGTGCGAGACCTGCGCCGCCTGCGGCGAGGGTGCCGCCGCCCCCACCGAAGACGACGAGGTGGTGCGGGAAGCGGTCCGCCTCGTGCTCACCCGCCTTCGCCAAGGCGATTAAACCCCTTCGCTCCGCAACACGTCAAAAAAGCAAAGGCCTCCACGTTCAACGGGGAGAGTTTTATGAAGAATAGTATACTCCAGGCCGTCGCGGCGGCCCTCGCGTTATGGCTGCTTCCCGCTTTCGTCAACGCCGACGGCATTATCATCCCCTACCCCTACCCACCCCGGCCGTGGCCCGAGCCCCGCCCGCCCGCGCAAACATATAGCCTCGACATCAAATACCACCACGTTGAAACTCTAATCGAAAACGAAGTTGCGACGACCCGCGTCGACGAGCAATTCGAAAACCCCTACAACTTCGACGTTGAGGGGACGTATATATTCCCCTTACCCAAAAGCGCCGCCTACGAGCGTTTCTCTCTCAAAGTCGACGGCAAGGCCGTCGAGGGCGAGATGCTCGACGCCGACGAGGCGGCGCGGGAATACCGGCGCCTCGTTAACCTGAACCGAGACCCGGCGCTACTCGAATACGTCGGCCGCGGCGCGATCAAGGCGCGTATCTTCCCCATCCCCGCGAAAACCAAAAAGCGCGTCGAGATATCGTATACGGAGTTGCTATCGTCCGACGGCGGCTTAGTAAAGTTCGTCTATCCGCTCGATACTGAGCGTTTCAGCCGCCAACCGCTCGACGACGTAGCGGTTAAGGTCGACATCAAGACGACCCGAGCCCTCGAAACGGTCTTCTCGCCGTCCCATAAAATCCAGCTCGAGCGTAAAAGCCCCAACGCCGCGGAGGTCTCCTACCACGCCAAGAACGTAAAGCCGGCCGCCGACTTCGTCCTCTATTACAGCGTCGGCGCCGCCGAGGTCGGCGCCCGACTCCTCGCCGATAAGGAGACCGGAGAAGACGGTTATTTCCTACTCGTCATAACGCCGCCGCCGGCGCCAACAGAAACGCCCGCACCCAAAGAAGTCATCTTTGTCGTCGACATCTCCGGCTCGATGGCCGGCGATAAGATCCAACAGGTGAAGGATGCCCTCCGCTATTGCCTCGAACAACTCCGCCCCGGCGACCGCTTCAACGTAATACCGTTCAACGAAACGCCGATGCCCTTTACCGAGGTGACGGTCCCGGCGAGCGCCGCCAACGTCGCCGCGGCGGTCACGTTCGTTGACAAGCTGGCCCCGGGCGGCGGCACGAACATCGACGGCGCCCTCGCCGCCGGCCTCGCGTCCCAATCGCCCGAGGCCGAAGGCCCCACAATGGTTGTCTTCCTGACCGACGGCAAACCCACGGTGGGCGAACGCAACGTCGCCGACATCGTCGCGCACGCGCGCGCCGCCAACGAAACGCTCGACGCCCGGATATTCTGCTTCGGCGTGGGTTACAACGTAAAGGCCGAGCTCCTCGACGACCTCGCGCGAAAGAACGGCGGGACCGCGCAATACGTCGAACCCGCCGAAGACGTCGAAGTCGCGGTTACATCGTTCTACCGTAAGATATCGCGGCCCGTCCTCAGCGACGTCGAATTGTCCTGGGAGGGCGTCGAGCTCTACGAACTCTATCCGGCGCAAATGCCCGACCTCTTCGCCGGTACCCAGCTAACCGTCCTCGGCCGCTTTCGGGGCGAATTGGCCGACGGCGCTTTGGCCCTTACCGGCGAACGCGGCGGCCAACCGGAGGAATTCCGCTACGCTCTCAGCGCCGTCGCCGCGCAAAAGCGCGACAACAAATATATCCCGCCGTTATGGGCGATGCGTAAAATAGGTTTCCTCCTCGAGCAAATTAAATTGGAAGGCGAGGACCGCGGGCTTATCGACGCGGTCGTCGCTCTTTCCAAACGCTACGGCATACCGACGCCCTACACGTCGTATCTCGTAGAGGAGACCGCCCCGGCGATAGGCGCGCCGCCGCCAACGATATGGCATGGCCTCGGCGGCGCCGGCGCCGCGGACCTCGGTAGCGCCGGGAAGTGGATGGCGAACGGCGCCACCGCGGAGGCCCCGGCAACGGCTTTTCGCGCGCCCCGAACGACGGACGAGCTTTCGGTCCGGGAATCGAAAGCCATAGGCCGCCTCAAGGCCGCGGCCGTTGCGCGAGCGCCCTACGCCGGACGCGTCCTTCGCTACGTTGTAGGAAAGAGCTTCCACTTCGCCGACGGCGTCTGGTACGACATCGCCTTGGACGAGGAGCGAAGCGGCCCGGAAATAGACGTGAAGTTCGCAAGCGAGGAATACTTCGCGCTCCTAGAAGAACGCCCGGCCCTCGCTCCCTTCTTCGCCCTCGGTGAAGAAGTAAAAGTGCTCTTCGAAGGCGCGGCGTATTCGGTCCGACGATAAAGGAAAAGGCGGGCCGTAAAGCCCGCCTCATAACGTTACGAACTTAGCAACGCCGACGGTTACTTGAACGCCGGGCGAGCGCCGCTTTTTATCTCGGAGATAATCTTCAAACCGTGAGCGCTATCCGGCGCCGTTATAATAAAATCGTGGAGGTCGAGGAACTCGAAAACGGCTTTGGTCTTAGGCGAAAACTCGATAAAGACGATCTCGCCTCCTCGCTTCCGGGCGCCCCCTACCGCGTAGAGCAAAGCGCCCACGCCTGCGGTGCTAATAAATCCCACGCCCTTAAGGCTGACGACCGCCCAAACTATATCCGAGGTCTCGAGCTCTTCGAAGAACTTCGATACTTCCGCGGCCTCCTCGATACCGATCTGCCCCTCGAGGCCTACATGGGCTACGCCGCCCTCCAACGTGGCCAACTTCGATATCTGAAAGCCCTTCATGTCCTCTCCTTTACGAGTTACTTATATGAAAGCACCGGCTCCGTTCATACCACCGGGAATCACGGCGCCCGAGCGTATAACAGCGAGCCGTCGCCGGCCAACGCTACGTCGACGCCGCCGACCGGCAACGTACTGTCGCCCAATATTACCGCGCCCGTATTCAG
>CAZJNB010000220.1:0-3978 GCA_964547385.1 uncultured bacterium | reverse complement strand
ATATATTGGCCTACACGGTCGTCATCGGCTTGATGGTGCCCGTTATCTTAGTCGGCTTTTCGCGGTGGGCGGCGGCGCCGACGTGGGCGGTTCACGTCGTCTTCGGCGCCCTCGCCTTAGCCGCCGGGATGTGCGGCGGCGCCCAGTTCGTCGTGGCCCTCAGGTTGTGGGGGCCGCGCGGCGCGGGCGTCCTTTACGGCGCGGATATGGCCGGTTCGGCGCTGGGGGCCGTCGCCGCGTCGGCGATTTTCGTACCGGTCCTCGGCTTCGCGCAGGGCGCCGCGGCGTTGGCGGCGTTGGCCGTCGCGACGATGGCGGCCTTGGCGGTCGCGCGCCCGCGGCCGACAGCTTAACTACTTTCACCCGGGAGAAGATATGGCAAACGCGCTCGCTCCTTTGGGTTACCTTTGCGTGGGGACGCTCTTCGGCCTCGTCGCGATGGCGCTTGTCGTCGCGGTGGCGGCGAGGCGGCGCTTCCTCGACGACGTGCTCGGGAAGGCCTACGGGCCGATACACGTCCTCCTGGGTGAGAACGTCGCGGCGCGCGCCCGGCTCGCGAAGATGGAAGAGAAGTTGATGGCGACGTACGCGAGCGAGAGCGCGCCCTTTACCACGGAGCAGAAAAAGGCCGCGGCGGAGGCCTTCCTCACCGTCGAAAGGCAAATAATGGAGGAAGTCGTCTACGCCAATCGGGAACGGATGAAGAATGTTATCGCCGAGTGGGGACACCTTTTAGACGACGACGATTACCTCGCGTTGGCGGAGGAACTCGCCGGTGCCGTGGTTGTCCGCGTGCTCCACGACGCGGACCTTCCGCCGGAGCTGCGCGAGCCGCCGCCGGCGAACTACGAGGCCGAGCTGTTGGAGCAGTTCAAAATGAAATACCTCGGGCGGAGCGGCGAACGGCGCGCGGGTTTCTTGGGCTCCCTCGCCGGCGGCCTGAAACATATGTTCGCGGCACGGTGAAATGAGCACGGAAGTGGACATTCGCTGGCATACACTCGCGGGTGACGACGTGATGGCGAAGCTGGGGACGTCGCCGGCGGGGTTGTCGGCGGCGGAGGCGCGTGTGCGCCTGGCGCGCGACGGCCCGAACGTCCTCACGCGCCTCGGCCAGCGGCGGGGTTTGAAGATATTCCTCGCGCAATTCACCGACTTCCTGGTTTTGGTCCTCATCGGCGCGTGTATCGTTTCCGCCTTTTTGGGGGAATTCGTGGACGCCGCGGCGATCCTCGCGATAATCATC
Organism: uncultured bacterium; assembly: GCA_964547385.1. GTDB lineage: Bacteria > RBG-13-66-14 > B26-G2 > WVWN01 > WVWN01 > CAZJNB01. The sequence goes on along the minus strand of CAZJNB010000220.1, from coordinate 2,732 downwards.
CTGAACGGCATATTGGGTTTCGTGCAGGAGTATCGGGCCGAGAAGTCGCTGGCCGCGTTGCGTGAGATGGCCGCGCCGCGGGCGGTCGTCGTGCGCGACGGCCGGGAGCAGGAGGTCGCGACGCGCGACGTTGTCGTCGGCGACTTCGTGCGGCTCCGCGCGGGCGATAAGATACCGGCGGACCTCCGCCTGAGCGAGGAGTTTAACCTCCAGGTAGAGGAGGCCGCGCTCACCGGCGAGGCGTTGGCGGTGGAGAAAGACGCCGCCGCGGCGTTGGCGCCGGATGCGCCGCTGGGCGAACGCGTGAATATGGCGTTTACGGGAACGACGGTGACCTACGGTCGGGGCGCGGGGGTCGTCGTCGCGACCGGGATGGCTACCGAACTCGGGCGCATCGCGGCGCTCGTGCAAGAAGTCCGGAGCGAGGCGACGCCGCTCCAGCTCCGGCTCGCGAGGGTCGGCAAGTTCCTGGTGTGGGCCGTATTGATATTGTGCGGCGTCGTATTCGCCGCCGGTATCCTCCGAGGCCTGCCGGCGACGGATATGTTTATAACCGCGGTCTCGCTGGCGGTAGCGGCGATTCCCGAGGGGCTCCCGGCGGTCGTAACGATAGCGTTGGCGTTGGGCGTCCAACGGATGGTCAAACGGCACGCGCTCATCCGCCGGCTCGCGTCGGTGGAGACGTTGGGTTCGACGACGGTGATATGTTCGGATAAGACCGGGACGCTGACCGAGAACAAGATGGTGGCGCGCCGGGCATATGTGAACGGCCGGATGGTCGAACGGCCCGAGGCGCCGGACGATGTGAAAGAATTGCTCGCGACGGCCCTCCTGTGCACAAGTGATTTCGTAAGTTCCGGCGCGTCGGGCACGTGCTCGCTCGACGGGCCGCGGGGCAACCCTACGGAGACGGCGTTGGTGGAGGCCGCCTTGGCCGCCGGCGTGGACCCGGCCGCGTTGGCGGGCCAATATAAATTTCAGGACGAGGTCCCCTTTGATTCCCGCCGCAAGAGGATGACGGTCGTCTATGGCCACGACGGCGGGCGATTGGCGGTCGTAAAGGGCGCGCCGGAGCTCGTGCTCGAGTTATGTTCGGCGCAGCGGACGCGAGGCCGGAGCCGCTCTCTTCCGGCCGCGGCCCGGGACGTTATCTTGAAAGCTAATGACGAGCTCGCGAGTCGGGGCCTTCGCGTAATCGCCGTCGCGACGAGGTCTTTGGGCGAGGACGAAGCTGTAGACGCCGAGCTGGAGCGCGAGTTAACGTTCTGGGGATTTTTGGGAATTGAGGACCCGCCGCGGCCGGAAGCTTACGACGCGGTGCGGAAGTGCCGGCTGGCGCACATTACGCCGATAATGGTAACGGGCGACCACCGGGCGACCGCCGCGGCGGTCGCGGCCGATCTCGGGATATTGGACGAGCGCCAGACGGTTATTACCGGCCGTGAGCTGGAGGAGATGAGCGACGAGGAGCTCATCGACGAGCTGGAGGACGCGCGCGTTTTCGCCCGCGTTACGCCCGAACACAAGCTCCGTATCGTCCGGGCCTTGCGCGCGCGCGGCGCCGTCGTCGCGATGACCGGCGACGGCGTGAACGACGCGCCGGCGCTCAAGGAGGCCGACATCGGCATCGCGATGGGCATTACCGGCACCGACGTCTCGAAAGAGGCGTCGGATATGGTGCTCACCGACGACAACTTCGCGACCATCGTGGCCGCGGTGGAAGAGGGCCGGGGTATCTACGCGAACATCAAGAAGTTCATCCACTTCCTGTTGTCGTGCAACGCGTCGGAGCTCGCGGTGATGTTAGCGGCGACGTTGGCCGGGTGGCCGCTGCCGCTTTTGCCCATCCAGATACTTTGGGTTAACCTCATAACGGACGGCGCCCCCGCGCTCGCGCTGGGCGTGGACCCGCCCGAAGTCGGCCTTCTTCTCAAGCCGCCCCGAGCAAAAGGCGCGTTCCTCTTCAACGCGCACGAGCTGAGGTTAATTCCCCTCCAAGGTCTGGTCATCGCGGTTGCGACGCTGGGGTCGTTCATCTTCGTCCTCCGCGTCTTCGGCGAGGACCTCGCGACGGCGCGGACGTTCGCGTTTTCGGTATTGACGCTTTCTCAGCTCTTCCACGCGCTGAACTGCCGGAGCCAGACGCGCTCCTTCTTCGCGCTGGGGCCGTTCTCCAACCCGTGGCTTCTCCTCGCCGTAGGCGTATCCCTTCTCCTCCACCTGGCGATAATCTATACGCCGTTCTTGGAGCCGATATTCCATACCGTCCCGTTGTCGCCGCGGGATTGGGCCTTGATGCTCGCGGTCTCGGCCTCGCCCCTCGTGTTTATGGAGATATATAAACCTCTCTACGCCCTTCTGAAGAGGGTACGCCGCGAGCCCGAGGATTACTTCGGCGTCTTCCCGGAGTAGTTACGACGGGCCGTTTATGGTATTATAGCAATTGCGAATTCGTTGGCTAAGAAGGCCGGCGCGGGCGCGGCCGAAAACGGTTCTCCGCCGGCTCGGGCGGCTCGCGAAGTTGTTATATATCCGCGTCGTGCGGGTGGACGCGTCGCCGCGGCAGGTGGCCGCGGGCGTCGCGGTGGGCGTATGGTTGGGCGTCTTCCCGACCTTCGGCCTGGCCGGCCCGGTGGGATACGGCCTGGCGTGGGCTTTTCGCTTCAACAAGGCCGCGGCGGTGGCCGGCGCCGCCATAATGAACCCGTTCACGTCGCCGGTCTTCTGGGCCG
>CAZJNB010000219.1:0-3986 GCA_964547385.1 uncultured bacterium | reverse complement strand
CTCAACGCCGCCCGCCGTAGAAGGCCGTTATTTCTTGGGCTTCTTGCCGCCGGCCTTCTGCTTCTCCGAGCCCTTCTTCGTCGAAGGTCGGCAGCCACAGCGGCAAGCGCTCCGCTTCTTGTTCTTTGCGGCCATCCTAAGCACCTCCTTCCCAAGGTAACGTAGCGGCTTTATAAACAAAACGCCGCGGTCCCCGCAAACGCGTTAGCTTAGCGCGTATCATAACTTCAGCGCGGCCTTCGCGATGTCTTGCCGAAGCCACTCGGACGTCTTAAAATGAAGCGTTAACCCCCGGGCATCCCGAAAGAGCCGTTCGACGACGTAATCGCGGCAATAACCGTGACCTCCAAGGACCTGTATCGCTTTGTTGGTGGCCGCCACCGCCATCTCGGAAGCGAAAAGTTTTGCCTTGAAGCCGTTGATGACAGCCGTATCCGGCGACGCGTCCGCGCGGGCGCAACAGGTCGTAAGAAGCGCCGCCGCCGCTTCACCGCCGAGGATCATATCCGATATCAGGAATTGAACGGCTTGGTGAACCGCGATCGGCCGGCCCGCGATCGTCCGCTCGCCGGCGTGCCGGACGGAGATATCCACCGCTGATTGGGCGATGCCGACCGATATACCCGCGGCTCCGAAGAAGCCCCACCCGACGACCGCGTTCCCGATAACTTGCATCCCTCCGCCCTCGTCCCCTATGAGATTCGAGGCCGGGACCCGGCAATCGCTGAAGGACATCTCTCTCGACGACGTGGCCCTCAGGCCCATCTTGTCCTCCGGGCGGCCGAAGGAAAGGCCGGGCGTGTTCTTTTCGACGAGGAGGGTGCTCGTTCCTTGGGGCCCCTTTCCCGGGTCGGTCCTGACGAGGACCAGGTAGACGTCCGCCTCGCCGCCCGAGGTGATGAAAAACTTCGAGCCGTTCACGACGTAGTGGCCGCCGTCTTTCCGGGCACTTGTGGTAATCGCGCCGGCGTTGCTGCCGGCGTCGGGTTCGTGGACGGCGAACGCGCCCAGGCAGCGGCCCCTCATCATTTGCCCGAGCTGTTCCTCTTTCGTAGCTTCGCTCCCGGCAACTTCGATCGCCTTTGCCGCTATTACGTGTGAGACATAGACAAGCGCGGTCGAAGCGCACGCCCTACCTAATTCCCGTGCCACCGACGCGAAGTCTGCCCGCTTAGCTCCCACGCCGCCATAGTCTTCGGAAATACCGACGCCCAGAAGGCCGGATTCCCCCAGAATACGGACCTCCTCCCGGGGGAACGTGCAGTTTTGGTCCCTCGCCGCGGCGTTGGCGGCGACGCGTTCTTCTGCGATTCGCTTCGCGAGAGCCCTTATCTCGTGTTCTTCAACGAAGTTGCCTTTCCGTCCCACCGTCATCCTCCTCGCCACGCCGAGCTGCGCGCCGGTAATGCTATTAAGTGTTTAAGGGATTACTAAAATACGGAGCAAAAAAAACTCACGCCTCCTCCCGCATAGCCTCGAGCTGGGCCCGGACTTTTCGAAGTTCCTTCTGCAGTTCCCGCTCGTGCTTTCTCAAAAGGGTTAGCTTGTCTTTTGCCTTTTTCGTTCCCGCTTCGCGAGGCCGTCCGGCCCCTTCACAGCCACAGGTGCAGACCCTGGAAAGAAGGTCCCGGCACCGCGCCAGCGCGGCCGGGTCCACCGCATACGGTATCCAGTATCCTTTCCGCTCGTTCCGAACCAATCCCGCGTACTTCAGAACCTTGAGGTGTTGCGAAACGGCCGAGGGACTGATGCCCAATACCGCCGACATCTCGTTCACGCAACAAGGGCCCTTTTGCTTTAAGAGCTCGATGATCTTGATGCGCGACTCAACGCCAAGAACCTTGAATAACTCAGCCTCCGTAATCTCCATACCGGGGCTCCTCTTCAGCATCCACTTAAATACTACATCACTTCGGCGCCGGCGTCAAGGCTTTTTTTAAGGAACTCTCGCCTGCCGGCCGCCGGGAGCTACGCGCCGGCCACCCACTCAATATCATTACCGCCGCCGTCAATACTAAAAGAACTTTCCCGTCGCAAACCTCTTTCGCCTTTTGTGCACTCTTTTTCCAATATAACGCCCCGGCGTCGTCGAGGTATATTTAGAGACCGGCGACGCACCCGGCCGTAACGGACTTATCGCGACGCCCGGCGGATGACGAACGTGCCGGTCTCAGCGCTTAGCGCCGGCTTAAGCTCTTCCGAACCTTCGCTCGTTAAGAACTCCTCGGCGCCGCCGTCATAGTATCCCACCCAATACAAATCGCGTGCTCCGGCGACTTCGACCTTCATTTTCAACGGGCCGTAGTCGCGCGCGAAGGCGCACGCCGGTTCCCACTCGGGCGACGCCGCGCACGCCGCCGGCGTGAGGAGGGTGTCTATGGCCGCGAGCGACTTCTGAACAACTTCCGCGCCGCTTATCGTAATTCCCACGTAGAAGTAACGCGTGGTCGGTTCCCGCAATACCTCACCGCCCGAAGGGTCGGTGCTATACGTCGGCGGAGGTTTCGCCCAGAACGCGTCTACGCAGGCGACGCCCGGCGACGCCTCCAGCGCCGCGAGCCAGTCTTCCCAATTAAACGCCGCGGCCCGGGCAGTCGTAAATACGGCCGCGAGGAGTATGACGTTTATCCGCATCCGCCCCGGCCTCATCCCGCTCCTCCGCACGTAAACCCAATTACCCCATCGGGCGATATCTTTAAACGGCCCCGCTCAGTCGCCCGTCTTCAAGACCGCCCAGAACGCCTCCTGCGGGACCGCGACGTTGCCCACCTGCTTCATTCGCTTCTTTCCGGCCTTCTGCTTCTCGAGGAGCTTGCGCTTGCGGGTAACGTCGCCGCCGTAGCACTTCGCCGTTACGTTCTTGCGCAAGGGCTTTATCGTCTCCCGGGCGATAACGCGCGAGCCGACGGCGGCCTGGATGACCACCTCGTAGAGCTGGCGCGGAATCTCCCGCCGAAGTTTCATCACCAAGTCCCGCCCCCGCCGATACGCCCGTTCCTCGTGGACGATAACGCTGAGCGCGTCCACCGGCTTTCCGTTGAGCAGGATGTCGAGCTTGACCATCTTGGAGGGCCGGTAGCCGATGTGCTCGTAGTCGAGGGAGGCGTAGCCGCGGCTGAGCGCCTTCAGTTTGTCGTAGAAGTCCACGATTATCTCGACTAAGGGAACGCGATACTTGACGGCGACGCGGTCGCCCGCGAAGAACTCCATCGCGACATGTTCGCCGCGGCGCGCCTTGAACAGCTCCACGGCCGGGCCGACGTAGCGCGCGGGCGTATAGACCGTCGCCGCGACGTACGGCTCGCCGATGCCCTCGATATCGGCCGGGTCCGGCAAGTGCGCCGGGTTCTCCACGTAGCGCGTCCGGCCGTCGCGCGTCCTCACCTCGTAGGCCACGTGCGGCGTCGTCGTGATGACCTCTACCTCGTATTCGCGCTCGAGCCGCTCGCGGACGATGTCCATATGGAGGAGGCCCAGGAACCCACACCGGAAGCCGAAGCCCAGCGCCGCCGATTCCTCGGCCTGCCACGAGAGCGCCGCGTCGTTGAGCGCCAGCTTCTCCAGCGCCCGCGCGAGCTGTTCATAGTCGCCCGTCTCCACCGGGAAGAGGCTCGCGTAGACCATCGGCTTGGCGTCGCGGTAGCCGGGAAGGGGCCCCCCGGCGCCGTCGGCGGCCGTCGTTATGGTATCCCCCACCCGCGCCTCGGCGATGTCCTTGACGTTGGCGGCGACGTAGCCGACGTCGCCGGCGCCCAGCTCCGCGACGGCCGTCAACGCGGGCCGGAAGACGCCCACCTCCGCCACCTCGTATTCGTGGCCCGAGGCCATAAACTTCACCCGCGTGCCGGCGCGGACGGCGCCGTTCATAACGCGAACGAAGGCCAAGACGCCGCGGTGGACGTCGTAGCGGGCGTCGAAGATGAGGGCCGTGAGCGGCGCCTCCCGCTCGCCCGCCGGCGGCGGGACCCGCGCCACCACCGCCTCGA
>CAZJNB010000218.1:0-3988 GCA_964547385.1 uncultured bacterium | reverse complement strand
AGGGCGTCACCATCGAAATGGTGCTGGAGACGATGGCGGCCAATGTCGCGAACGTGAAGGCGGTTATCGAAGAGGTCCTGCCGCGGCTCGAGGCGCCGAGCGAGTGTTCGTGCCGCGACGCGTTGGCCGGCGCGATCGTAACGGACCTTACCCTTGTCGCGCCCGACGTGAAGGCGCGGCTCGAGCCAATTCTTAGGAAGTACCTATAGAGGTCCCGACGCGATGACGCCCCGTCCACTCGACGTTATTCTGCGAAACGTTCTCGAGGAGGCCGAGCCTTTTTTCGAGGTCGAGAAGTTTTATGGCCGGCCGCCGGGGGTGGTCTTGGTGGGGCGGTTTCGGGAGGCGATGCTCGAGCCGGCGCCGCTGGCGGCGCGCGCCTTCGAGCCTTGGGGGTATTATACGCGAGTAACGCCGATGGCGCGGGGCCTGTGGCTATTGGAGGTCAGCCCCAAGCCGCTCGCCCGGCCGCGGCGGCGCCTCCTCGTCAACCTGGTGCTCTTCCTCGCGACGATCGGGACGACGCTCGCCGCCGGTACTTTGCAACGCGGCGGCAACCTTACCCATCCCGCCGATTGGCTCTTGGGAATTCCGTTCTCGGCGTCGCTTATGGGGATTCTACTCTGCCACGAGATGGGCCACTTCACCGCGTCGGCGCGGCACCGGGTGCGGGCGACGTTGCCCTATTTCCTGCCGGTGCCGCACCCGCTATTGGGCACGTTCGGCGCGTTCATCAAAATGGAGTCGCCTATCCCGGACCGCCGAGCCTTGTTGGACATCGGCGCCGCGGGGCCGCTGGCCGGCTTCGCGGTCGCGCTCCCGCTGACCATAATCGGCCTCCACTTCTCGTCCGTCGTGGCGCCGGGCGCGATGGCCGCCGGGACCGTCATTCTCGGCGACTCGTTGATATTCAAAATCCTGACCTATATTGTGAAAGGGCCCATCGGCGGCGGGGACCTATCTCTCCATCCGCTCGCGCTCGCCGGGTGGATCGGCCTGTGGGTAACGTCCGTCAACCTCCTGCCCATAGGCCAACTCGACGGCGGCCACGTCTCCTACGCGATGTTCGGAAAATACAGCATCTGGGTGGCCCGGGCCGCGTTCCTCGCGCTCGTACCCCTCGGCTTCATCTGGACCGGGTGGTTCTTCTGGGCGTTTTTGATAATCCTCATCGTCCGGCTCCGGCATCCGCCGCCGGTGGACGACACCGTGCCGCTCACGCCGACGCGGCGCTTTATCGGTTGGGCGGTGTTCCTGATCGCCGTATTGACGTTCATCCCGGCGCCTATACGGATGTTTTAGCGTGACCGGGATTAAAGATGGCTCCGGAAGATAACGATAAGGACGCGGCGCCGACGCCGGAGGAACGAGCGAAGCTCGAGCGTTTCAAGCAACGCGTCGAGCTCGAGAAGCGCATCGGCGAGCGGATGAAGCTCATCCGGCGCAAGGTTCTCGTCGCCTCCGGCAAGGGCGGCGTGGGCAAAACGACCGCCGCGGTCAACCTCGCGCTATCGTTCGCCCAAGACGGCGACCACGTCGCGCTGTTGGACGCGGACATCCACGGCCCGGGCGTCCCGATGATGCTCGGGATGGGTGACTTAAAACCGACGGGCAAGGACGGCGCCATAGACCCGCCGAACTACAACGAGAACCTGGCCGTTATGAGCATGGCGTTCTTGTTGGCGGGCGAGGCCGACGCGGTCATCTGGCGGGGCCCGCTCAAGATGGCGATGGTCGATAACTTCCTGGCCGATATCAACTGGGGCGAGCGCGATTGGTTGGTGGTGGACACGCCGCCGGGGACCGGCGACGAAATCCTTTCTCTCGCGCAACGGATAAAGAAATTGGACGGCCTTATAATGGTAACGACGCCGCAGGCGGCGGCGGTCGCGTCGGCGCGGAAGTCTTTGACCTTCGCGGTGAAGATGGGCGTTCCCATCATAGGCGTCGTCGAGAATATGGGCCCGCTGGCGTGCCCACGCTGTGGCGAGGAGATAAAGCTCTTCGGCGCCGGCGGCGGCGCCCGGGTCGCCGCGGACTTCGGCGTTCGGTTTTTAGGTTCGGTTCCCTTTGACCCCCAGCTCGTCGCGGCGGCGGACGAGGGGCGGCCGGCGTTGGAGAGCGGCGCGGACGGCTCGGCGGCGAAGGCCTGGCGGGATATCGCCGCGGCGGTGCGGGCGGCGGTAGGCGCCGAAGCCGCTGAACGGGATGAAACTACGGGGTGATTCGGTGACGGCGAAAGAGAACAAAACGGTTAAACTCGCGGTCCTCTTCGGCGGCCGCTCGGGTGAGCACGAGGTCTCGATAATCTCCGCGCGCTCGATGATGGCCGCGGTGGACGGCGCCAAGTTTGAGGTGTTGCCGATATACATCTCCGCGGAGGGGAGTTGGTATTTCTGGGCCGGCTTTATGCAGGGCGTTGCCCGGCCCGACGCCGGCGAACCGAGCTACACGCCGGTGGCGGACCCGGGCCGGCGGGCTTTTCTCGTCCGCCTCGACGGCGGCGGCGAGTTGGAGGCCGACGTCGTCTTTCCCCTCCTGCACGGCCCATACGGCGAGGACGGAACCGTTCAGGGGCTGCTGGAGATCGCGGCGATGCCGTATATCGGCTCGGGGCCGTTGGCGGCGGCGCTTGCGATGGATAAGGAGATGTCGAAGAACGTCCTTAGGGCGAACGGCATCTCGACGGTAGATTACTTCGCCGTCTCCCGGCGCCGCTTCGAGGAGGACGCCGGCCGCGTAACGCTGGAAGTCGAACAGCGGCTACGTTACCCGATGTTCGTGAAGCCGGCCAACCTCGGCTCGAGTATCGGCATTCACAAGGTTTCCGACCGTGAGTCTTTAGCCGCGGCGCTGGCGGACGCGGCGCGCTACGACGCCAAGATATTGTGCGAGCAGGCGGTCAAGGCGCGGGAGTTCGAATGCGCGGTCCTGGGTAACGACGAGCCGTCGGCGTCGCCCGTCGGCGAAGTCGTGCCCCGCGGCGACTTCTACGATTACGAAGCGAAATACGTGAACGACGACGCCGAGCTTCACGCGCCGGCGGAGGTCGAAGAGGGCCTTAGCCAGCGTATCCGCGACCTCGCTATTCGCGTTTTCCTGAGCCACGGCTGCGCGGGTCTGGCGCGCATCGACTTCTTCTACCTCCCGGACGGCGATGCGCTTTTGGTCAACGAGGCGAATACTATGCCGGGCTTCACGCCGATAAGTATGTACCCGAAGTTATGGGCGGCGGTGGGCGTGAGTTACGCCGAGCTTATCGAGAAGCTCGTCGATTTGGCGTTCGAGCGCCACGCGGCGCGGACGCGTAACCTGATACGATACGAGGACGCCGTTGACGTTAACGGCACATAAACGTAAGCGAGGTGGCGAGTTGTTACTATTACTGATTTTCTTCGCTTCGACGGCACACGCGATGGCGGGAGGCGGCGGCGGCAAAGACGGCGGCGGCGGCCTTCAAATTGTCTTCCCGCTATTGGCCATTATGGTCATATTTTACTTCCTCCTGATCAGGCCCCAGCAACGCGCGGAGAAGAAGAAGAAGGCGATGATCGCCGCGGTAAAGAAAGGATACCACGTTATCACCGCCGGCGGCCTCCGCGGGACCGTCGCGAAGGTCTACGAAAACGATAAGATCGTTCTGGTGACGATCGCGAAGGGAATAGACGTCGAAGTGGCGCTCGCGAAGATCGAAGCCGCGGCGCCGCCCGGCGAGGAGTTGTCGGGCGCGGCCGCCGGCGGCAAGAAGGGCGCCGACGACAACGTGGGGAAGACTACCGACAAGAAGGGCCCGCGCCGGCGGCGGCGGAAGTAGGTTGTGGCCGGCGTGCGAACGACGGTGGGGTCGGACGCGGCCTCCGGGGGCAACGGTGAGCCGCTCAGGTTGGCGGCGTTGGCGGCGGACGCCGAGGCCGCGGCGCACCTCGCCGCGGCGGACCGGGTGTTGGCGGTCCTCGGCTACACCGAACACGGGGAGAAACACGGCTCG
>CAZJNB010000217.1:0-3995 GCA_964547385.1 uncultured bacterium | reverse complement strand
CGGGTCGTCGTCGCGTACGAACAACCCCTCGCGGGGACGACCTTCATTTACGTCTTCCCGCCCGAGCGCAAGTGGGGCCGGACGATTGCGGACGCGGTAATAATCGTAACGGTCCCGCCGTCCTACGGCCGGTTGAAGGCGACGTATAATTTGAAACGGACCGACGTCGAGGAAGGCGTCGGCGTCCATTACCGCCTCGTCCGCGGCAACTTCGACCCGCTAAGCAACCTCCGCCTTAGTTGGAAAAGGCCGCCCGTGGACCCGGAAGCGCCAAAGTAAAAAAGCCGTCGGGAGCCACACCCGGGCGCGGCCTTCGCTATCCTGTAAACACAATCCTTATTATAGCCCGGCCTGCCTGAGCGCCGGCAGGACGACCGGGCTGAGGATGTCGTAGCCCTTCTCGTTGGGGTGGAGGCCGTCGCCGTCGTGGCAGTCGCGGGGGAGCTGGCCCTGGCCGTCGGCGATGGCGTCGTAGAGGTCCAGGCACGCGATGCCCTGTTGGCCGCAGTAATTACGGAGCCAGTTGTTGAACGCGCGGATATCGTTGAGCTGTTGTTGGGTGCAGCCGCCGAAGCCCACGTCCACCGGCACCGTGGTCGCCAGCACGGGCGTGGCGCCTACGCCGCGGATGAGCCCCACCATCGTCTCGACCTCGGCGTGGAATTCGTTGAGCGGCGTACCGCCGCCGGTATAGAAATAAGCGGCGCATTCCTTCACGACGACGACTTCGGGGTCGAACGGCGTAACCTCGTCCCAGGCGTCGCTCTTCTTCCAGTCGTAATGGACGACCTTGTGGAAGTTATAACCCGCGAAATAGTACCCGAAGTCCCACGCCTCGGTAATGGAGGCGCCGACGAAGACGACGCACGTCTCTTTCTCGTTACCTGACGGCGGCGTCGCGTCGCCGTTTTCTCCCTCCTGGGAACAGGACGCCGCAAACAATAAAAACGCCGATACGGCGACCACGAAAACGGATGTCCTGTGTCGCATAAACCTCCTCCTATATTTAATACGACATAGTCGCGATTCGAAATCAAAACGTTAATTCGGTTACAACCTTTTCGGGGCCCCGCCGCAGCCAACTCCCTTACCACACGATCGCCACGGCCGCCGGGTCCGCCGGGTCCACCCTCACCGTTATAACGGCGCCGGGCTGGAGCTGGGGCACCGCGACGCGGGGAACGACCGTATCCAAACTGACCTCGTAGGGCGCCTGGAAGCCGTCGTTCACCTCGAGCACGAGGTTCAGGTACGGCTGGTTATTGACGGTGATGACGCCGCCCTGGCTGTTCTCGCCGATGTGCTTAACGACGGCCGTCGCCGGCCGGCCGGTCCGGCGTATCCGCCGCGTGCGTAGGCTCCCGCCGAAGAACGACATCATCGGCTTCAAGAGCGGCCCCGTCCACCACACGATTAAGAAGGCTAAGAGAACGCCTACGCCTACGTAAAAGACGCCGCGATTCATAACGTGGTAGAAAAGTTTCGCGCCGAACAACCTCGGGCCCCAACTTTCCATCGTAAGCCATATCATTAACAGTATAATCGGTATGACCGGACGAAATACCACCCGAAAAATCTTCCAAAGCATTATCTTTCTCCTCCTATCGGCGACGAATCTTAAAACCGTTGCATCTTGTTTTACGTACCCTTTCAACCCGTGTTTTTACCGCAGTATTTTTAACACGAGGCCGAGTATTACGCAAGTGAGAACGGGCACCGCCGGAACGCCGTTTTTTTACCGGCGCCGCGGCCGACTCGCTCACCACACGATCGCGACGTTACGCAGGTCCGCCGGGTCCACCCTCACCGTTATAACGGCGCCGGGCCGGAGCCGCGGCACCGCGACGCGGGGAATCTTTTTCCTATCTTCGTCGCGGCTCGTAATCCGGCTTCTGGAAATCGTATGCGAAGCGGCCGGGCAGGTCGTAAGTCCCGGCGAGAAGCGCCACCGCGTCCTCCACGAAGACCCGCTCTTCGTCGGTGGGTATCACGAAGACGCGGGCCTCGGAAGACGCCGGGGCGACGTCGGCCTCTTCTCCTCGCGGCACGTGCGCGTTCTTCGCCTCGTCCACTTCGACGCCGAAGCGCTCGAGGCCGCGCGTCGCCCGCGCCCTCATTTCGGGCGAGTTCTCGCCGACGCCGGCGGTAAAGACGACCGCGTCCAACCGCCCGAGCGCCGCGGCGTAGGCGCCGATGTACTTCCGTAGGCGGTAACACTCGACCTCCAAGGCGAGGCGGCAACGGTAAGGCGAGCCGGCGTCCGCGGCGCCGTCATCGCCGGCCCGGGCAAGGGCGTCGGCGTGCGCGAGAACGTCGCGGCGGTCCACGTATTTCCCGCTCAGGCCCAAGACGCCGCTTCGGCGATTGAGCCGGCTGTAGACCTCCTCCGGCGCCAGCTGTAGCTCGCGCATCACGTGGAACGTTATCGCCGCGTCCATATCGCCCGCGCGCGTCCCCATCACCAAACCCTCCAGCGGCGTAAGGCCCATAGATGTGTCCACGGAGACGCCGCCGCGGACGGCGCAGACGCTCGAGCCGTTGCCGATGTGAAGGGTGATGACGTTGACGGCGGCCGGGTCCTTGCCCAAAAGCGCCGCGGCCCGCCGCGAGACGTAGAGGTGAGAGGTGCCGTGGAAGCCGTAACGCCGGACGCCCGCGTCGCGATACCACTCATAGGGCAACGCGTAGATATACGCGTAGTCCGGTATCGTGTAATGGAACGCGGTATCGAACACGGCGACGTGCGGGACCTTGGGGAGAAGCGCGCGCGCGGCCTCTATCCCCGCGATGTTGGGCGGATTGTGAAGCGGCGCGAGGCTGATACAACTCCTTATCGCCGCGACCACGTCGTCGTCCACGATAACGGAGCGCGTGAACTTCTCGCCGCCGTGGACGACGCGATGGGCCACCGCGACGACGTCGCCGGCGTCGGCGAGTACTTGCCCCTCCCCCGCCGTCAGCGTCGCGAGGACCAAGTCGATAGCCTCGCGATGGGTGGGGCAGGGATAGTCGCGTCTTATGGTCCGGGCGGCGTCGCAGGTCGCGGCGGGCGGCGCGGCCGGGATACGGTGCACGATGAAGGAGTTGCCGACGGTTACTCTCTCGACGGCGCCCTGGGCCACGGTGCGCTCCGCGGCGGCGTCGTAGAGTAAATATTTAAGGGATGAGCTCCCGCAATTGAGCGTTAATATTTTCACTATCGAAGGAACCCGCGTAAACTTTCGAAGGTCGTAAAAATGGATTTAGCCAATGTCTATGGGGGTCAAGCGAATATTCCACCGGCGACGGCCGCCCCGGGAGACGACGCGCCGACGGCGCCAAAGTTTATTTGGGCGGGGCTTCCAGGCCCAACGCCGCGGCGAACTGCTCGAAGAGTTCGCGTTGCTTGCGGTTCATCTTCTTGGGCAGTATCACTTTTGCTTCGACGTAATGGTCGCCGACGCGGCCGGTCCGCAGTATCCGGCGGGCGGCGAAACTGCCGCCGAAGGACGGCATCATCGGCTTCACGAACGGCGCGACCGAGGCTACAACGACGAAGACGCCGATGCCGACGCCGTAAAGGCCGGTGGCCATAAAACGCGCGAAGCGCACGGCGCCTAAGACCTTCGGGCCCCGCCCTACCGTAGTAGCCCATAAAATTAACGGGATGGGTGACACGAACGGCCCAAAGCCGAGCTCGTATGTATCAACATAATACGATAGTCGCCCGAACGCAAGTGGAAAGGTTATGGTTGAAGCCGCGGGCGGCTTCGGGTATAATCCGGTTGCGCGGCGGGCGCGCCTTTTCGTATCGTTGCGCTGGGCCTAATCCGATGTTAAACGTAATTCCCCGCTTCATCCACGACCGCTGGCGGGAGGAGGTCTTCGGCGGAACCTTCCGAGCGGCGGTAATGTTTGCCGACGTCGCCGGCTTTACGGCCTTAACAGAACGCCTCGGCGGCCGCGGCAAAGAAGGCGCCGAGGTCTTATCCGGCGTCATCAACAGCTTTTTCGAG
>CAZJNB010000216.1:0-4006 GCA_964547385.1 uncultured bacterium | reverse complement strand
CGAACCGTGGGGCCGCCGCGGCCGTCGGCCCGAGCGATGGCGGCGGAGGTAATATATGGAGGAGTGGAGGAAAGTCCTGTGTCGGATGGTCCGCGAGACGTACCTCGCCCTCGACGAAACGCAGGAAGAGCAGCTTGCGCGCGAGGTCGAGGGGCTGTTGGAGAACGTCGCGGTATTGGCGTCGTTGCCGGTAGCCGCGGCTTCGGCGCGGCCGCCGCTCGAGCCGGACGAGCTCCGCGCAGACGAGCTCGAGCGGTCGCTAGCTCGGGAGCAGGCGCTCGCGAACGCGCCGGCGACCCATAACGCTTTCGTCGCCGTCCCCAAGATTATGAAGTCGCAGAAAAAAGGGGACGGCGAATGAGGTGGAGGGCGCTCCCGTATTTGACGCTCGCACTTATTGCGTGTGCGCCGGCGAAGAAAGAAGGGACCGGGGAGACGGCCGCGACCGCCGTGGCGCCCGCGCCGGTCGTGAAATCCTTCGCCGCACCCGCCGCCGCCGACATAACCTGGCAGGAGTGGGCGGCCGTCGGCGCCGCCGACGCCCGGCTGGATTGGCCGGCGGGCGCCGTAGCCGTCGGTGGCAAACTCTACCTTGTAGGGACTCGTAAAGTCAACCCGTCGTCCTCGGGCCATCGCCCACGGGCCGAGGTCGTTTTCCTCTCGGTGGCGCCGCACGGTTTGAGAGAGGTCGCGGCGTATCCGAGCGACTTCGGCGAACGGGCCAAGGCCGCCGCGGCCGCCGGCCCGGGGGGCCGGATTTGGTTCATAGGCGGTATGTATACGCCGCCGGCGATGAAGACCGTTCCCGAGGGGGTTTTAGAGTTCACGCCGTTGGCCGAGCCGATGGGTGAAGTGAACGGGTGGAAGCGGGGTGGCGCCGGCTTGGAGCTCGAGACCTACCTGCCGGTCCCGCGGGGGGAAGCGGCCGCCTTCTTCAACGGCGGCGAGCTCTACGTCGTCGGCGGCGTATATGACAAATCGAAGCCGTTGGATACGAACAACCGGCAAATTCACCGGTATAACGCCCGCGACGGCCTGTGGACCAAGCTCCACGATATCCCGGTACCGTTGGCGGCGCCGGCGGCGGCGGTGGCCCGCAACGGCCTTTTCGTAATCGGCGGCCGCCAGCTCACGCCGGTGCACATTACAAACCGGGTGTGGCGGTATGACCTCACCGTTTTCAAGTGGCAACGCCAACCGCCGTTGCCGGCGCCCCGCGCCGGCGCGAAGGCCGTTGTCGTCGACGGCTTCATATACGTCTTGGGAGGCGTGGAGGGAGAGGGCGCCGGCGGCCCGGGCCGGCCGGCGTTGAAGATTTTCCGGTTCGACCTTACGGCGCGCCGCTGGGAAGAGTTGGCGACGGCGCTGCCGGAAGGGTGCTCCCTCGTGGCCTTCGACGGTTCCTATTTTTACCTCGTAGGGCGGCATAAGACGTACCGCGGCCGGTTAGTCAAGGCGAAACGTTAAACGCGGGACTCGATAATTGGATATTAAGGAGATTACCGCTGCCGGCATCGCCGGCGCCGTCCGGTCCGGCGAAGAAACGCCGGCCGAAGTCGCGGGCGCGTTTCGCCGGCGCACAGAGGAATACGACGGCGCCGTCGCCTCGTTTATTCGACTCAACGAGCGCGAGCCGGAAGGCGCCGCGGCCGGCCCTTTGGCGGGCGTCCCGGTCGCGGTCAAAGATAACATCTGCACCGATTGGCTGGCGACGACCGCGGCTTCGCGCATTATCGAGAACTACCGGCCGCCGTATAATGCCACCGTCGTCGAACGATTGTTGAAGGCCGGCGCCTACGTCATCGGCAAGACCAACCTCGACGAGTTCGCGATGGGCTCGTCCACCGAGTATTCGGCCTTCTTCCCGACCAAGAACCCGCGCGACTTGACGCGGGTGCCCGGCGGCTCGAGCGGCGGCTCCGCGGCCGCGGTGTGCGCGGGCTTCGCGCCGTTGGCCCTCGGCTCCGACACCGGCGGTTCCATCCGCCAGCCCGCGGCGATGTGTGGCGTCGTCGGCCTGAAGCCCACGTACGGCCGCGTCTCCCGCTACGGCCTTATCGCCTTCGCGCCCTCCTTCGACCAGATCGGGCCGTTCGGCCGGACCGTCGAGGACGTCGCGTTATTATTAAATGTCATCGCCGGGCACGACCCGCGAGACGCGACGTCCGCACGGCGCCCGGAGGTCCCGGACTACGTCGCCGCCCTCGACGACGACTACGGAAACCTCCGCATTGGTTTTTTCGCGGAAGCCTCCGGCGCGGAGATACGGCCGGACGCCGCGGCGGTGGGACGGAAGATAAAAGAGGATTTCGGCCGGCCGGCGCCGCCGGAGGACTTCGACGTAATCCTCAAATATTTAGCCGATTACTCGACGCACGCGGCACTCGCGCCCGGCGTGAGAGACGCGATCGCGAACGCTTCCTCGACGCTGGAGGGGATGGGGCACGCGGTAGAGTTCGTAGAGCTCCCCGCGGCGGCGTGGGCGCTGCCGACGTATTACGTTACCGTCTGCGCCGAGACCTATTCCAACCTCGCGCGTTATCAGGGTATTCTCTTCGGCGCGCGGGCGGAACGGTATGACGGCCCGGCGGATATGGTCGCGCGGACGCGCGCGCGCGGCTTCGGCGCCGAGGTTCGACGGCGGCTGGTCGCCGGCGCCTACGTCCTCTCGGTCGGCTACCGCGGCCGCTATTACGCCAAGGCCCAGACGCTCCGGGAACATATGCGGGCGCAATTCGCGAAAGTTTTCGAGCGGTTCGACTTCCTCGCGTTGCCGATATCGCCCTTCACCGCGTTCAAGCTCAATACCCGCAACCTCGACCCTCAGCAGATGTATCTGGCGGACATCTTCACCGGCCTCGCGAACCTGGTCGGCATCCCGGCGCTCTCGATGCCCTGCGGCTTCGACGAGAACGGCCTTCCGGTGGGCTTACAGCTAATGGCCCGGCCCTGGGACGAGGCGCGGTTGTTGGCGGTGGCGCGCCGGCTCGAGGAGGCCTTGGCCTTGCCGCACGACGCCGTAACGCCCAAAGAATAAGCGCGACTAATAAGGTGGCGTGGCCCGCCGCCGAGTAATATACTTGAACAGTTGCGCGTAAAGGTATAAGTTTTGGAAGATAGGGAATTCGACACCGCCGCGCCGCGCGGGACCGCGCCCGTGGACGAAGATACCGGCGCCCTCTCGGTCCCGATATACCAAACGGCGTCGTTCGCGTTCCCGCCGGGGGAAGCGGGCCGGGCGCTCGTTGCCGGCGAAGCGGAGGGGTATTTCTATAGCCGCTTCGCCAACCCGACGACCGCGGTGTTCGAACGCGACGTCGCCGCGTTGGCGGGGGCGGAGGCCGCGTTGGCGTTCAACTCCGGCATGGCCGCTATTTCGACCGTTGTCCTGGCGCACGTCGCCGCGGGAGACCACCTCGTAACCCAACGCCAGCTCTACGGCGGGACCGCGATCTTCTTCGCCGAACAGCTCCCACGCTTCGGCGTGGAGATTAGCTACCTCGACGAGCCAACGCCGGCGGCCGTCGCCGCGGCGTTAACGCCGGCGACTAAGCTGGTCTACCTCGAGACGCCGTCGAACCCGCTGCTAAATATCGTGGATATCGAGGGGACATCGGCCGCGGCGGCGGGCGTCCCGGTCGTCTTCGATAACACTTTTGCGACGCCCTACCTCCAACGGCCGCTCGAGATGGGAGCTACGTTCGTCGTCCACTCGGCAACGAAATACTTCGGCGGCCACGATGTCTTAGGCGGCGTCCTCGCCGGGCCGGCGGACCGTCTCGCGGACATCAGGGGGACGATATATAAGGACCTCGGCGTCGCTCTCGCCCCTGCGACCGCGTATCAGTTCATCCGCGGCCTTAAAACGTTACCGCTCAGGATGGACCGCCATTGCGCGAACGCCGAAACGCTCGCGGCGTTCCTCGCCGGGCACGCCAAGGTTACGAAAGTCTATTACCCGGGCTTGGTGGGGCACGTCGGCCACGAGCTCGCGAGACGCCAGATG
>CAZJNB010000215.1:0-4021 GCA_964547385.1 uncultured bacterium | reverse complement strand
CAGCGCCCGTCCGAACCGCCCCATCGCCGCGCCGGCGTCGCCCGCCGCCTCGGCTTAGCCGGCGACCACATCGTCCAGGCGTAATGCGCGCGAGGCCGAGCTCTCGCGCCGCCCCAAAAAAAAGCCGGCGGCCGCCGGCTCTCCATCTTCGTAACGCGAAGAGGGGTTTTTTACCCCGGGCCGAGGACGAACGGCTCGAAGCGGTCCTTCGTCGCCCGGCAGATGGGACAGGTCTCGGGCGGGGCCGCCCGGGCGCAGAGGTAACCACAGACGCGGCATCGCCAGAGCTTTACATCGGCATCACCCGAGGCGGACTTCGGCCGGTATTGGCGTCGGTCTTGCGGCTTGGCCGGCCGCCGCTCGGGAATAGGCGCCGCCTCCCGGCGGCCCTCCGCGACATCCCGCGATACGTAGAGACAACAGTAACAGACGCCGTATTCGCCCAGGTCCGCGTCGCGGTAGTCGCACGGGCAGATGATGTCGAGGTCCGCCTCCCGGTTGCCGGCGGCGCGTCGGCAAGGGCACGACATATAGCCGTAGCGTTTGAGATTGGTAACGAGCCCTTCGACGAGGGCCCGAGTGAAGTCGGCGTCGGCGTTAAGGTGGTAGCCGCTCGCCGTGGCCTCCCGGCTTAGTCTCTCCAAGAGGGCGTCCACTTCCGCCGGTTCCTTAGGCGTCATAAGTCCCCCTCCAAATCCAACAACCGTTTAATCTCCTCGGGGCGGTAACCGCTAACGTGGCCGTCCGCGGCGACGAGGGTGGGATACGCCGCCCGGGCCACGCGCGCTACGAGAGCCGCCTCGACTTCGTCCTGGCGCGCCGGCGGCAACAGGTCCACGTATTCGTAGTCGTAGGCGACGCCCAACGCCTCCAGGAGGGCGCGCGTCTTCCGGCACCAGACGCACGTCGAGAGGGCATAGAGGAGGACGTCGCCGCGGTCCACGTCGCCGTCCACGTGGGTCATATCTTCCCCTCTGATGTTCCGAAGGCCGCGGCCTGCCGCTTCACGTATGCTATCCACTCCGTAACGCCCGCACCCGTCGTCGTGGACGTCTCGAAGACGTCCAGCGTCGCGTTCACCGCGGCGATGTTTTTCCGCAATAGCTCGACATCCACGTCCACGTAGGGGAGGAGGTCGGCCTTGGTGATTACCGCCGCCGCGGCCTCCCGGAAGACGAGCGGGTACTTGAGCGGCTTGTCGGCCCCCTCGGCGACGGAGACGACGACTACCTTCTCGTTCTCACCGACGTCGAACTCGGCCGGGCAAACGAGGTTGCCCACGTTCTCGATAAAGAGCGTCCCGAGCTCGGCAAGGGGCAAGTCGTCGAGGGCGGCGCGGATGAAGTTGGGGGCAAGGTGACAGTCGCCGCCGAAAGGGCCGGTGTTGACTTGTACGACCGGGACGCCCAACCGCGCGAGTCGCTCGGCGTCCGCGGTGGTCGCGATATCGCCCTCGATGACGCCCGGGCGGAGTTCGGCGGCCGCGGGCCCAAGCGTTCGCTCGAGGAGCGCGGTCTTGCCGGCGCCCGGCGCGCCGATGAGGTTGAACGCGTAGATGCGGTGCCGGGCCAACAACTCTCTAATCTCAGCCGCGACCTTGGCCGAAGCCTCCATTACCTTTTTAACGACTTTTATCTCCATAATCTCGCTACGCGTCGTCGCCCCCCTTCACCTCGAAGCCGTCGATCACCAACTCGCGGCCGGCCGTTATCTCCAAATCGGGCGAGCCGCACGCGCCGCATACAAAAGGCAGCTCCTCCACCGTTACCGCGGCGCCGCACGCGCGGCACGTCCCGGCGACGGAAACCTCCTCGATGTCCAACCGCGCACCCTCCAACGGCGTCCCCTCCGTCAACGCGTCGAAGTAAAAGGTCATTGCGTCCGGCACGAACGTCGTGAGCGCGCCCAGCTTGAGGTGAACCGCGACGACGCGGCCGACGACGCCGAGCCGCGTCGCCTCTTCCTCCAACTGCTTTACGAGCGAATCTACGACGGCGAGCTCGTGCACGTCAACATATCCTCGGCAGCTGGTCCGCGAGGGGCATATCCAATATGCGCGTTCCGCCGCCCGCGGCGCGCACAAAAACGCGCGCCGGCGCGGCGACGACCTCGCCGATAAGGGTGGCGCGCGCGCCATGCGGGTCACGCCGCATCGCCGCGACGAGCGCTTCCGCCTCGGCCGCCGGCGCTACCGCGACAACCTTGCCCTCGTTCGCGACGTAGAGGGGGTCGAAACCCAAGACCTCGCACACCGCGGCGACGTTCTCGTCCACCGGTATCATTTCCTCTCGGACCTCGACGCCGACGTCGCCGGCCTGCGCCATCTCGTTGAGTGCGGCGGCAAGGCCGCCGCGCGTCGGGTCCCGCATAAATTTTATGTTCGGCGCCGCGGCCCGCATCGCCGCGCACAGCTCCGCCAGCGGCGCGCAGTCGCTCTCGAGCGGGGCCTCTATTTTAATATCTTTACGCGCGAGCATCACCGCGATGCCGTGGTCGCCAACGGTCCCGCTGAGAACGACGCGGTCGCCGGGGACGAGGGGGGCGCGCGCCGGGCCCGCCGGCGGTAGGACGCCCACGCCGGCGGTCGCGACGAAGAGGCCGTCCGCCTCGCCGGCGGCGACTACTTTGGTATCGCCGCACACGACCTCGACGCCGGCCTCCCGGGCCGCCGCGGCCATCGAGGCCGCGACGCGCTCGAGCGTCGCGCGCGGCAATCCCTCCTCGAGGGTGAACGCCGCGGCGAGGTAGCGGGGCGCCGCCCCCATAACCGCGAGGTCGTTGACGGTCCCGCAGACGGCGAGCTTGCCGATGTCGCCGCCGGGGAAGAACAGCGGCTTCACCACGTAGGCATCGGTCGTGAACGCAAGGGGTCCCTCGAGCGCGGGCAACGCCGCGGCGTCGTCCAGCGGCCCGAGCGCCGGGTTTGCGAAGTGCCGGGCGAAGACCTCGGCGACGAGCCGCCGCATAAGCCGGCCGCCGGCGCCGTGTCCCATCGTTATGCGTTCTTCGTCCATACGCCGTATTTGAACGCCGCGGCGCACGTCCCCTCCGTCGAGACCATACACGGGCCCACCGGCGTCTCCGGCGTGCACCGCGAACCGAAGAGGCCGCACGCGGCCGGCTCCTTCGTACCGGTTAATATCTCGCCGCAGATACACCCGCGGTCCGGGACCGGCTCCTCCACCTCGAGCGGCATCGCCCGGCGGGCGTCGAAGCGCGCGTATTCCTCCCCCAGCCGCAGGCCGCTCCCGGCCAATTCGCCGATGCCGCGCCACGTAGCGTCGCACACCTCGAACACCTCGGCCAGCACCTCTTGCGCGCGGCGGTTGCCCTCGGCTCGGACGACGCGCGCGTAGCCGTTATCCACCCGCGGCGTCCCCTCCGCGTATTGGCGAAGGAGAAGATATATCCCGTGCAGTATGTCCACCGGCTCGAAACCGGCGACGGCGCAGGCGAGGCCGAAGTCGCGCGGGATGAAGTCGTAGGCGCGCGCGCCGATGATGGCGCTCACGTGCGCCGGACAGAGGAAGCCGTCGAGGGCGAGGTCGTCACTCTCGCACAACGCCCGCATCGCCGGCGGGATTAATTTGTGGGCGACCAGGACGTAGTAGTTTTCGACCCCTTTCGCGGCGGCGGCCTTAACGGACGCCGCAATCGTCGGCGCCGTAGTCTCGAAGCCGACGGCGAGGAAGACGACGCGGCGTGCCGGCGCCGCGACGGCAAGCGCCAACGCCTCCCGCGTCGAGTAGGTGACGCGGACGTCCGCGCCCGCGGCCCGGGCGCTCAGCAAAGTGCCCGAGCTCCCCGGGACCCGCATCATATCGCCGAAGGTCGCAACCGTTACGGCCGGCTCCCGCGCGAGGGCGAGCGCATAATCGATATACTCCTTGGGCGTAACGCACACCGGGCACCCCGGGCCGGAGATAAGGCGGACGTTGTCCGGGAGGAGGTCGCGGAGGCCGAAGCGGGCGATCGCCATCGTGTGGGTCCCGCAGACCTCCATAAACGTATAAGGTCGGTC